>NZ_JAKGBG010000066.1:0-22438 GCF_021532595.1 Pseudoalteromonas sp. OFAV1 | reverse complement strand
TGATGACGACTTTTTTGCAGGTGTTTTTTTATCAGCCATTGAGTTCGCTATTGATCAGTTAATTTTACAGGACAAGCTAGGCAATATTAACACCTGTAAAATTAACAGTCACTTAAACTCGGTTAGCGTGTGCACAACCATAGCGAGTGAATTACGGCAGGAATAAAAAAGATAAAACATAAAATAATGTTAATGATTAAATCTTTACCTGCTCCCGCTTTTAAAAATACCGCAACAGGCGGTAAAAATAGCGAGATAATAATAAGCAACAGTTTGTTATCCATAATTTTTCCTTGTTAGATTGGAACCTAAAGCATAGCTAATAATTGACTAAATCGCCTATCAGAAAAGACTTATTTAATTGCAAAAAAGCCCTACCTAAGTAGAGCTTTGATTTGAACACACAATGATTTGTTTTTGTGCGTGTAAAAACACGCACAAAGATTAGTTACTGCGAACTGATACAAACTCAGGGTACGCATCAATACCACAGTCATGTTGATCCATACCGTTTAGTTCTTCTTCTTCGGTAACGCGGATACCCATAGTATTTTTTAGAATTGCCCATACGATTGATGACGCGATGAACACAAATCCTAAGATACATACTAAGCCAATCAACTGATTAACGAAGGTTGCATCTGAGTTTGAAAGTGGTACTAACATAATACCTAAAGCACCACATACACCGTGTACAGAAATAGCACCTACAGGGTCATCGATTTTAGCTTTATCAAGTGCAACGATGCTAAATACAACCAAAGAACCACCAAGAAGACCAAGTAAACAAGCAAGTAACGGTGTTGGTGATGCAGGTTCAGCAGTAATAGTTACCAGACCAGCTAATGCACCATTAAGCACCATAGTTAGATCAGCTTTGCCCCAAAGTACTTTACACACCATAAGTGCAGCAATTGCACCACACGCAGCGGCAGCGTTAGTATTAACGAAGATTTTACCTACTGCTGTTGCATTTTCAGCGTCAGAGATAAGCAGTTGTGAACCACCGTTGAAGCCAAACCAACCCATCCAAAGGATTAATGTACCTAGTGTTGCTAACGGTAGGTTAGAACCAGGAATTGGGTAGATTTCACCGTTTTTGCCATATTTACCTTTACGAGCACCTAGGAAAAGCACACCTGCAAGAGCGGCTGCTGCACCTGCGCCATGAACAATTGCAGAACCAGCAAAGTCAACAAAGCCCATTTCAGATAAGAAGCCTGCGCCCCAAGTCCAGTAACCTTCGATTGGGTAAATGAAACCAGTTAAAACAACAGTGAAAATTAAGAATGCCCATAACTTCATACGCTCAGCAACCGCACCAGATACGATTGACATAGCCGTTGCTACGAACACAACTTGGAAGAAGAAATCAGACTCTAAAGAGTGATCTGCATCAGCAGCTTGAGTGCCAATTAATGCACCAAATGAAGGGATAAAACCACCTTCTGCGTTATCAACATACATGATGTTGTAACCCACTAATAAAAACATAGTGCAGGCAATAGAGAATAGTGCTACGTTTTTGGTTAGTATTTCTGTTGTATTTTTTGCACGCACTAAACCTGCTTCTAGCATAGCGAAACCAGCCGCCATCCACATTACTAAAACACCCGACATCAAAAAGTAAAATGTGTCGAGCGAGAACTTCAACTCTACAATCGTGTTTTCCATAATTCCCCCTTAAATTGCTTCTTCATCAAGTTCGCCTGTACGAATACGGACGATTTGGTCTAGGTCGTAAACAAAAATTTTGCCGTCACCAATTTTGCCTGTTGAAGCAATTTTTGTGATGGTTTCAACAACGCGTTGACAATTTTCGCTACGAGTTGCAATTTCAAGTTTGATTTTTGGAATAAAATCGACTTGGTATTCAGCTCCACGATATAGTTCAGTGTGACCACGTTGACGGCCAAAGCCTTTAACGTCGACAACTGTCATCCCCTCAATGCCTAAATCAGCCAGTGCTTCACGCACATCATCAAGTTTGAATGGCTTTATTATTGCACTAATCATTTTCATAGTGGCCCCCTTCGGACGCTTATTGTTATCCTGTTGGTGTATGTAATCCAACCTTTGTGCCACTATTTTTTATTATTAATATTCAATGATTTATATTTTAATATTGGTTTTTGAACAAAAAAAATGCACCCATATGGTGCATTTTATTAACAATTAACCTGAGCTGGTGCAATTTACTCAATTATTGAATAACTAAGCAATTTCGCTGTTGTTGCTTGGCTTGATATAGCGCTTTATCTGCAATACGCATAGCAGCTGTTAACGACACTTTTTGAAATGGAGTCATACCAATACTCATGGTCAATGAATAAGGCTCGCCATTAATAGAAAAGGCATGGCTGGCTAACTGCTCTCTAAATGTATTTAATCGCTGCTCAGCCTTTTTTAGATCCATATTATTGAGCACAACTGCAAATTCTTCACCACCAATACGTGCCACGGTAAAATCATCAAACTTTGCTTTTAAGAATGATGCGACTTGCTTAAGCGCCTGATCACCCGCTTCGTGACCAAATTGATCATTAACATTCTTGAAGTAATCAATATCAAGCAAGGCTAAAACATTCTCTTGTTCAACATTCTTTAATATTTTTTCGGCGTATTGATAAAAATAGCGTCTATTGTGTAAGCCTGTTAAATGGTCGCGATATGCACTTTCTTTAATATCGGCTATTAGAGCGAGTTGTTCCATGGTTTGCATAACACGGCAATGAAACTCTTCATTCATAAATGGCTTTGTTAAAAAGTCATTTGCGCCGTATTTAATAAAGCGCGCCGATAAACCATGCTTACCAGCCCCCGACAAACCAATAATGGCTAAGTCATCGCGGCCGCGGAAATTACGCACCGCTTTAACCAACTCAAAACCATCCATTGTTGGCATTGCATAGTCAGTAAGTAACAATTTAATTTCTGGGTCCTCTTTGAGCATTTGCAACGCTTGCTCACCGTCTTGGGCATCACTCACTGCAAATAATTGCTTTTCGAGCATTTGCTTCATTAAAGTGCGGCTCAATACTGAGTCATCGGCCACCAGCGCTTTACTACCATCGTTTCTGAGTAATTGTGCAACTAACTTTATTGCGTAATGGTACGAATCACGATTATCTTTAACGACATAATCAACCACACCAAGCTCTAACATTTGTTGGCGGATGTACTCATCAATTTTAGAAGTCAGAACAACGGTCGGAATATTCTTTGAAAGCGTGTACTTAGCCACTTCACCATTCATTGCATCTGGCAAGGTTAAATCGACCAATGCTAAAGTATAATCGTGTTCAGCAATTAAATTTATCCCTTCTTTTAGGGACCACGCAAAGTCGACAGCGACATCGAGATAGTGAGCAGCCAAGTGACGTAACACTTGCTGCACCACCTTACTGTCTTCAACAACTAACACTCTTTGCATTATAACTTCTCTTTTCTAAGCGCACGTGCACAGATTATAAACACGCTAAATATACGCCATTTTTCAATCTAGCTAAATAATTAAGCAAATTATCTTTAGTAAAAAAAAGGATTTTTTTGTTATTTGCTCATGATTTTCGGTTAATTTCCACTTCAACAGCGAATATTGGTCACTAGTCTCATTAGTTTGTCATCGAGTCAGCTTTAATTTTTAATAGCTATAAATCGAATAATAAGGAATCAACATGAAACTAGTTAGTTTTATTGGCTTATCGGTAACAGCACTGACACTGACCTTTAGCACTCCTAGCTTTGCAGATAACGCACGTCGTATTGACGTTGACAGCAAGGTGGTAACAGAGCATAAAGCACGCATTAACGGCGAGCGCTTTTCATATACCGCCGCCACTGGTACGCAACCCGTTTGGGATGAGCAAGGCAATGCCGTTGCAACGTTGCAATATACTTATTATACCCGTGACAAAGTAGACGATAGAACAAAACGCCCTCTGGTATTTTCGTTCAACGGTGGCCCAGGTTCTGCATCAGTGTGGATGCACCTTGCTTATACTGGACCACGTGTATTAAAAATTGATGACGAAGGCTACCCTGTTCAACCTTATGGCGTAAAAGATAACCCTTATTCAATTTTAGACGTAGCAGATATTGTTTATATCAACCCGGTTAATACCGGCTATTCACGTGTACTTGAAAACGAAAAGGGTGAGCTGCCAAGTAAATCAGATCAGCAAAAAATGTTTTTTGGTGTTAACGCTGACATCAAATACTTAGCAGAGTGGCTAAATACCTTTGTTTCTCGCAACGAGCGCTGGCGCTCACCTAAGTTTTTAATTGGTGAGAGCTATGGTACAACACGTGTATCAGGTCTTGCGCACGAATTACAAAACCGCCAATGGATGTATATCAACGGCGTTATTTTAGTTTCACCAACTGAGATTGGTATTAAACGTGAAGGCCCCGTAGAAGCAGCTAACCGCCTACCTTACTTTGCAGCAACAGCTTGGTACCACAAAGCCCTCAGCGCAGATTTACAAGCAAAAGACTTAGACGAGTTACTTCCTGAAGTAGAACAGTTCACCGTAAATAAGTTCTTACCAGCAATTGCTAAAGGAGGCTTTTTACCTGCAGATGAAAAGCGTGCAATTATCAAACAAGCAGCAAAATACGCAGGCTTATCTGAGAAGTTTGTTGAGCAAAACAACCTTGATATTCCAACTAATTTCTTTTGGAAAGAATTATTACGTGACCGCGGTCAAACTGTTGGTCGTTTAGACTCTCGTTATCTAGGTATTGATAAACGTGATGCTGGTGAGTCACCAGATTACTGGGCTGAGCTTACCTCATGGTTACACTCATTCACGCCAGCAATTAACTATTACCTACGTGAAGAGCTTAACTACAAAACAGATATCAAATATAACCTATTTGGTAATGTTCACCCGTGGGATCGCAGCGGCAACAATACCGGTGAAAACTTACGTTTAGCAATGGCGCAAAACCCTTACTTAAATGTAATGATTCAATCAGGTTACTATGATGGTGCAACTAACTACTTTGATGCTAAGTACACAATGTGGCAATTAGACCCAAGTGGTAAAATGAAAGATCGCCTAAGCTTTAAGGGTTATCGCAGCGGACACATGATGTATTTACGTCATGCAGATCTTGAGTCTTCAAATAATGATCTACGCGAGTTTATCCTTAACTCGTTGCCAGCTGAAGGCAAAGCAGCAAAATACTAAATAAATATTTTGTTCATTTATAAAGAAAAAGCCCGTTTTGTACGGGCTTTTGTTTATCCATTGATCTATTTAGGTTTATACTTTTGTTATCTACATTAAGGATTAGGATAACTAAAAGATGGCAGACAAATTTCGTGTGATGTTTGCAGGACTTGAGGCTGGTATTGATCAAACACATGCCACAGAGCAACTAGCTAGCAAGCTTAAAACCAGCACAAACAAAGTAGCTGGATTTTTCGAGCATAAGCCAATATTCGCTCCTTGCGAGCAAGAAAAGGCTCTTAAGCAAGCGAAGCTATTAGCCAGTGTAGGTATAAAAGCAAAGCTACAACCTCTTAGCCAATCGCAATCCACTAGCAGCCTAGATGCAAAGCAACGTGATGAACGTATATTTGATGCGCTTGATTACATCACTAGTAGTTTGATCCGCCTAGAAGAAAAGCTCGATGACTTAGAACAACGTTTACCTGATGTTGAAAAGAGCAGTAATAGCGATCAAGATGAAAGCTGGCAAGATGATGAGCTTCTACTTGATGAAGAACTCGCTGAACCTGTAAAAAAACGCTCAAATACCCTACTCTACTCTTTGATTGCGATGGTGATTGTTTTATTGATCATTCTTGGTATTGTGGAGTTATTCCCAGAGCTTTTCTCTTTCTTAGAAAGTTGATGTATATATTGACATGAGCAACACACGAACAGAAATTAGACAATCCATCCGAAAAAAGCGTAATTCACTGACCGAAGAGCAGCAAAAAAATGCAGCAATTACGCTTAAAATGAAATTTACTCAACACATAAAATCATTAGAAACTCCTCAAAAAGCGCGTATAGGCATCTATTTCAGCAATGATGGAGAGCTTGACACATCATTGTTAATTAAAGATTTATGGCAAAAAAAACACTCTTTATACCTACCTATTATTCATCCCTTCAACGGTACAACTTTATACTTTCAGAGGTATGAAGAAAATTCACCCATGACTGTTAATCGCTATGGTATCTTGGAGCCCAAGTTGAATTGCAGTCAAATATGTCCTTTAGACAAGCTTGATATTTTACTTATGCCATTAGTGGCATTTGACGATCAAGGTAACCGTTTAGGAATGGGCGGTGGGTTTTATGACAAAACGTTGGCTCGGTATTACCAAGAAAATTGGCAAAAACCGATATTAATCGGTCTTGCGCATCAATGTCAGCATGTAGCTGCATTACCTATTGAATCGTGGGATGTACCGTTAAAACACATTATAACCCCAGAGAAAATCTACCAATGGTAAGCAAACTCTTTGTATACTATAGGCCTCTCTGATAGCTAACTGAGCACATAATTATGACGCAAGATGAATTAAAAAAAGCCGCTGCCTGGGCAGCACTCGAGTTTGTAAATGAAAACACCATTGTTGGTGTAGGTACAGGCTCTACAGTGAATCATTTTATTGATGCACTTGGTACTGTAAAAGACACCATTGTTGGTGCAGTTTCAAGCTCTGAAGCTTCTACTGAAAAGTTAAAAGCACTCGGTATTGAAGTGTTTGAGTTAAACGACGTATCAAGCCTTGATGTGTATGTTGATGGCGCTGACGAAATCAACCCACATAACGAAATGATCAAAGGCGGTGGTGCTGCGCTAACACGCGAGAAAATCGTTTCAGCGGTAGCAAAACAATTTGTTTGTATTGTTGATGAATCAAAAGAAGTTGCAACATTAGGCGCATTTCCACTTCCAGTTGAAGTGATCCCAATGGCACGCAGTTATGTAGCCCGCGAGCTTGTAAAACTAGGTGGAGATCCAGTTTACCGTGAAGGTGTTGTAACTGATAACGGCAACGTCATTTTAGATGTGCACAATTTAGACATCAGCAATGCCAAAGAATTAGAGCTAACAATCAACCAGATTGTTGGTGTAGTAACTAACGGCTTATTTGCCCATCGCGGTGCAGATAAAGTCATTATCGGCACCAAAAATGGGCCGCAAATAAAGTAAATAGGAATGAGGATATGAGTAAGGTATCGTTAGCAAAAGACAAAATTAAAATTCTCTTGCTGGAAGGCGTGCACCAAAGTGCTGTAGAAACGCTTAAACGTAATGGCTACAGTAATATTGATTACGTAAAAACTTCCTTACCTGAAGACGAGCTCATCGAGCGCATTAAAGATGTGCACTTTGTAGGCCTTCGTTCTCGCACTCATATTAGTGAAGCGGTATTAGAAGCAGCAGAAAAGCTAGTCGCTATCGGCTGCTTCTGTATCGGTACTAACCAAGTCGACCTGCAAGGTGCCCGTGAGCGTGGTATTGCGGTATTTAACGCACCATTCTCAAACACTCGTTCTGTTGCAGAATTAGTACTTGGTGAAATCTTATTATTACTTCGTGGTATTCCACAGCGTAATGCCCTAGCACACCGTGGCGGTTGGTTAAAATCAGCCAACGGTTCATTTGAAGCGCGTGGTAAAACCTTAGGTATTATTGGTTACGGTCACATTGGTACACAGCTAGGTATCATGGCAGAAAATATCGGTATGAACGTTGAGTTTTACGATATTGAAGACAAACTAACACTCGGTAACGCAACGCAAGTTCATAACCTAACTCAGTTATTACAGCGTGCTGATGTTATTAGCTTACACGTACCAGAAACACCGCAAACGAAGAACCTAATTGGAATGGCAGAGCTTGAAGTAATGAAGCAAGGCGCTATTCTAATTAACGCTTCTCGCGGAACAGTTGTTGATATTGATGCACTGGCTGAATCACTTCGTGAAAACAAGCTAAGCGGTGCTGCAATCGATGTATTCCCTGTAGAACCTAAGTCAAATGATGAAGAGTTTGTATCACCGTTACGCGAGTTCGATAACGTGATTTTGACACCACACATTGGTGGTTCAACACAAGAAGCACAAGAAAATATCGGTATTGAAGTAGCGGGCAAACTTGCTAAATACTCAGATAATGGTTCAACCATTACTGCAGTTAACTTCCCTGAAGTATCACTGCCAGAACTTGCAAACCGCAGCCGTTTATTACACGTACACCACAACCGCCCAGGTGTTCTAACGCAAATTAACCAAGCGTTTGCACAGCACGGTATCAACATCGCAGCCCAGTACTTACAAACTGACGAAGCGATTGGTTACGTAGTAATTGATGTCGATACAGACCAATCAGAAGTCGCTCTTAAAGAGCTAAGTGCTGTTGAAGGTACAATCAGAGCACGTATCCTTCACTAATCATTGGCATATCGAAAAAAAGCGCAAACAGTTAAACTGCTTGCGCTTTTTTTGTAGGACAAAACTTCAAGCACGTAAGTTGGTTTGAGCACAGCGAAACCCAACACGGGAACCGAGCTTTAAGCCGTAAATTTTAAGCTCTAAGTTAGAATAGCTAATCGTAGGCGTGAAATTTATTTCGCGCGAATTTACGCTCCTAACGTTCTTTGTATTATTTAACAAGTTCAGGTTATTTATGTTAATTCTCAGATATCGACATAATGCATCACTATGCTCAAATCAGTCTCGGCTTGAATATTAAGTTTATAATTTCCCATCCTTACTCGCTTCTTCCTTTAAACTAGCTAACATTTGACTTGGTAATTTATCTAAAAGTCCTCCTTTCTCTCCTTCTCACAACCACAGTTCCCTGTGTAAATCACGCCGATGAGTCAGTAAATTTTACTCATCGGTTTGCGGTACACCAGCGTCTTTATCCTGCTGTTTTTCGCTTATCATAGCATTTAATTTTTCGCCGCCTTTGATGCCAAAATCTAACGTGCGAATTGGGAATGGGATGGTCATGTCAGCTTCGCTTAGGGCGTTTCTGACTGCCACAACAGCCTTGTGGCGTACTGTCATGAAATCCGCTTCGCCGGGGTATTTAATCCAAAACCAAACTAGTAAGTTAACGCTACTATCACCAAAGCTTTCGGCGTAAACGGCGGTTTCTTCTTGCTTAATAACAAAATCAAACTCATTGATTTTTTTAACAATCACCTCAGCGGCTTGCTCGGGATCGTCGGCATATGAAATACCCACAGGCACCTCGATACGACGCACACCTAAGGTGCTGTAGTTACTGAGTATGTTCCTAAATAAAATCTTGTTAGGGACTAAGATAAGTTGCCCATAAAAGTTCTCAATGAGGGTGTTTCTAAGGTTAATCGCCCGTACAGTACCAAACACGCTTTCGGTGCGAATAACATCGCCAGTTTTAAATGGTTTGCGAATACCCATAGCAATACCCGCTATCAGGTTCTCTGTCATGTCCTGAAAGGCAAAACCAATCGCAAGACCAACAATACCAGCACCAGCAAGTAAAGAGGTGACTGTGCCTCTAAGCCCCAAGAAATCAAGGGCTACAAATAAGCCTACACATAGCACAATAACCTTTGCTATCGATGACATTAAGTCCGCTATTTGCGAAGACTCTAATGAGCGACGTAATAGCTTTCTGAGCATTGAACCAACAAGACGCGCCAGCAATGAAAATACAATGGTTATAACTACTGCGACAATAAAGTTTGGAATATGGCTTATGATGATATCAATCCAACCACCGAGTTTTTCTTCTATTAGCTTTTCAGCTTCACTTACTGTCGGAATTTTTAACATTTTTATACCTTGATGAATTAATTACTCAACAGGGTTTTTTGCAAGATAAGCGCCATTTCTAATTGGGTGTATTAAAACCATAAAAAAAGCCGTGCTAAGCACGGCTTCTCTAATTCATTTTGCTAAAAATTAGTTCTGCTCTTCGCGTAAGAAAACAGGCTCTAATTCTTTTGCTGTTGCATCGCTACTAAAGTAATAACCTGCAACGGTGAAATCTTTTAAATCACTCAATTGGGTAATTTTATTTTCAATGATGTAACGCGCCATCATGCCGCGGGCTTTTTTCGCATAAAAGCTGATCACTTTATATTGGCCGTTTTTACAGTCTTTAAAATGCGGCGTAATGATTTGCGCATTTAACGCTTTTTTATCAACTGCTTTAAAATACTCGTTCGAAGCAAGGTTTACTAAATACTTACTATCTTGCTCAGCAAGTACCGTATTAAGCTTTTCGGCGATGACACTGCCCCAAAACTGATACAAGTTTTTACCACGTGGGTTTTCAAGTTTAGTACCCATCTCAAGACGGTAAGGCTGCATTAAATCTAACGGCTTCAGCACACCGTAAAGGCCAGACAAGATACGTAAGTGTGACTGCGCGTAATCGAGGTCTGAACTGGTTAATGATTGTGCATCTAAACCACCGTACACATCGCCATTAAAAGCCAACACGGCTTGTTTTGCGTTATCTTGCGTGAATGGCTGCGACCACTCGGAGAATCGTGCTGCGTTTAAACCAGCTAGTTTATCGCTGATTTTCATTAGGCTACCAATTTGCGCTGGTGTTAAATCACGGCAAACTGACATTAACTCTTCGCTATGCTCGAGTAATTCAGGTTGAGTGAATTTATCGGTCGTGGCTGGGGTTTCGTAATCTAAATTCTTTGCAGGTGAAATAACAGTGATCATACTTAGCTATTGACTTGTAATTTATTTGATGTCAATTTCAACATTAATTGAATCAAAATGCACGTTTTGTTTCGTCCTGCCTTTATCCGCTGCTCTTTCATACATAATGTTCTAGTTTTCTATATTAAGGACATTTGACCTATTAAACACTGTCATAGTGTTGCAGCATAAAGGTGGCTATAATGGATATTCTTTTAACTTGCTTGGAATGAGGAAAGCAAATGACTTCAGCACTACAAAGGCTTAAACAGCATTCATCTATTGTTGCAGATACAGGTGATATCGAAGCTATCAAAAAGCACCAACCAGAAGATGCGACAACTAATCCGTCTTTACTTTTAAAAGCCAGTGAAATTGAAGCGTACAAGCCTTATTTAGATAAAGCGTGGCAATATGCCAAAGAAACCGAGCAAGATGCAGCTAAACAACTTGAGCTAGCTTGTGATTACTTTGCTGTTTTAATTGGTAAAGAAATCAGTGAAATTGTTCCAGGTTATATCTCAACAGAAGTAGATGCGCGTTTATCATTTGATACGCAAGCGACAATCGATAAAGCCCACACTTTATTGAGCCTGTACGAAAAAGAAGGTGTGAGCAAAGATAAAATCCTGATCAAAGTTGCATCAACGTGGGAAGGCATCAAAGCCGCTGAGCAATTAGAGAAAGAAGGCACTAAGTGTAACTTAACGCTGTTATTCTCTGAAGCACAAGCTCGCGCATGTGCCGATGCTAACGTATTTTTAATTTCACCATTCGTTGGCCGTATCCTAGACTGGCATGTTGCTAACGGTATGGAAAAGCCAACTGATCCACTGAACGATCCTGGTGTGCAATCGGTTCGTAGTATCTACGAATTCTACAAACGTCACGATTACAAAACAGTGGTAATGGGCGCAAGCTTCCGTAATACAGGCGAAATCATCGCGCTTACAGGTTGTGATAAGTTAACCATTAGCCCTGCACTTTTAGAAGAGCTAGGCCAACTAACTGATGCACAAGAATACCTGCTAGATAACAACTTTACTGTTGAAGAAAAACCAGCACCACTGACTGAAAGCCAGTTCCGTTGGTTACATAACCAAGATGCAATGGCAACAGAAAAGCTCGCTGAAGGTATTCGCTCGTTCGCAGAAGCACAAATTGAATTAGAAGCTCGTTTTAAAGCAATGTAATTCAAATTACAGCATTTTTTAAAACGCCACCGCCCGGTGGCGTTTTTGTTTCTGAAATAACTAATTCCTTGATCTATTCATCTATCAATCACAGTTCTGTAACATTATCGTCACTTTTTTGTTCTATTTTTACCTTGCCTATGGTATACGTATTTCCGAGGTTCAAAAAATAAATGGGAGAAGTTCATGGATAGCCTAGACGATATTTTAGAAATATTAGAAGGTCCTGGTAAAACAAAAAAGACCTCCACAAAAAATAAAAAAAGAAAATGGCGCGAAATCGAAGCGTTAAAAGATAAACACAGATTACGTAAAGAACTAAAGGAGCTTGATTACTTTACTGACAGTATTGACATAGACGAATTAGATTTTTTGTAAAATAAAGGCCCTTATTATGGGCCTTTTACGTTTCTGTTATAAAATTTGTGGTAATGACCAATTGATCGGTTTTTTGTTTTGATCAATAAGTATTTGGTTTGTCTTAGAAAAGTGCTGACAACCAAAAAAACCTCGATGAGCAGAAAGCGGTGACGGATGCGGACCTTGGATCACATGATGACGCGAGGTATCAATATGTTTACCTTTTTTCTGTGCATGCGCGCCCCATAAAATAAACACCACACCTTCACAGTGTTGATTAATAAGCGCAATCACTGCATCGGTAAATTGCTCCCAGCCAAGCTGCTTATGAGAATGAGCCTGCCCTTGTTCAACAGTAAGTACGGTATTAAGTAAAAACACTCCTTGCTCTGCCCAACTTTGCAAGTAACCATGGTGGGGTATTTCAAACCCATCAATATCTGTGGCTAGTTCCTTGTATATATTCTTTAATGATGGCGGTAGCTTTTTAACCTGCGGCAATACCGAAAAACACAAACCATGGGCTTGGCCTTCTCCGTGATAAGGGTCTTGCCCTAAAATAACCACTTTGACTTCGCTCAGTGGTGTGGCATCAAAAGCTGAGAATACCTGCTCATCTTTTGGATAAACGGTCACACCTGCTGCGCGTCTATCAGCTACATATTGCAAGGTTTCTTGCATGTAGGGTTTAGCAAGCTCGGTATCTAGAAATGTTTGCCAATCGATCATTTTGAAGCCTGTATTTGCTGACGAGAAATGTCTATTTTACCACACATATCACTTAAACCATCTAGCATACGGGTTGTAAAACGATGCAATAGATCTGCATTCACACTAATAAACTGGTTATGCTGCACTGCCGGCAGTTCAGGCCATTGACGCCAGTCTATCTTCGGTTGCGGCTTTTTAGATTTTTCGTCTGGAATAATAATCGCCTCAGGTTTAGCAACCAATACATTTTCAATACTAATACGCGGGTAATCAGTATCGCTATTAGCAAACACATTCTCAGCATGGCAAATAGTTAAAAGCTGATTGATCCAGGTATTTCCACCAATTGTCATCATCGGCTCTGGCCATAATTGATAAAAAACAGGCACGGCTTTTTTACCTTGCTGAGAGGCACGAATTGCATTGAGTTTAGCTACAAACTCATTGGCCACCTTATCTGCCTTAGTTTGTAAATGCGTAAGCGTGCCTAGCTTACGTAATTCATCAGCAACATTATCAACTTGATCCGGATTACTATAAGCAACAGGAATGCCTAGCTTTTCGATATAAGCGAGGTCATCAGCTTTATTTCCTGTCTTCCACGCTAAAACAAGATCTGGCTTAAGTGACAGTAACTTTTCCATATTGACGCCGTAATACCCACCAACACGTTCAATATCATTCGCTTGTGCTGGGTAATCAGCAAAATCAACCGTACCAACGATACGATCGCCAGCACCTATCGCAAACAGGTTTTCAACAATGTGCGGTGCTAAAGCAACAATACGCTGTGGCTCTTTAATTTCATGAGCGTGTGCAAGTGCGGGTAAATTTAATAAAAAACCTAAGAGTGCAAACTTGATGGGTTTCATGTTAATAATCGAACCCTTTTTGCGCTTTAATGCCAGCATCAAAAGCATGTTTTACATTTCTAACTTCACTGACTGTGTCAGCCAAGTCGGTCAATTTACGGTGTGCACCACGTCCTGTAATGATCACCGATTGCATGGCTGGTCGAGAGCTTACTGCCTCTAACACTTCGTCTAAGTCAATATAGCCGTAGGTGATCATATAGGTTATTTCGTCTAGCATAACGAGGTTAATCGACTCATCATTGAGCATTCTTTTCGCTTCTTGCCATGTCACTTGGGCAGCTGCGGTGTCTGACTCTTTGTTTTGTGTCTCCCAGGTAAAACCGGTGTTCATAATAACAAATTCAACCCCTGCTTTTTCGAGTAGGTTACGCTCACCGCACTCCCAAGTCCCTTTAATAAACTGACACACAGCTGCTTTCATTCCGTGACCAACAGCACGTGCGACAGTACCAAATCCAGAGGTAGATTTGCCCTTACCATTACCAGTTATGACCTGAAAAATACCTTGCTCTTTTTGCGCAGCAGCAATACGTTCATCGACTTTTTCTTTTACTTTTTGCTGGCGCTGTTGGTGCTTATCTTGATTCTGTTCGCTCATTGTTGTTCCTTATGACTCTAAGTTGAAGTTCTCATAAATATTGATGATTTGCTCAATATCGAGATTCTCTGCTACCACATTGGCTAAACGGCTTAACTGCTGTTCACGGTTTAAGTTAATATCAATCGGCTGTATTTGGCTATTTGCTGCAAGCCAAGTAGTTAACTCAGCTACTCCCTCTGGCGTATCGAACAAGCCATGTAAGTAAGTACCTGCTACTTGGTTATCATCACTAATAAAGCCATCCACTTTAAATCCACTTGGGTGATTATTAAAACTCAAGAATGGCTTTTCAAGTGCGGGCCCTTGGCTTATACCAGCGTGAATTTCATAGCCTGAAATTGTTTTACCACTACGATTTAAATAAAGCATGCCAGTGACTTGGCTTAATACTTTTTGCTGCCCTAACTGCGTTTCAAAGTCAGCCAACCCTAGCCCTTCTGCGCTGCCTAAATTGGATTCAACAGCATGTGGATCAGCAAGATAGTTGCCTAACATTTGCAGCCCACCACATACTCCGAGCACTTTACCGCCATAGCGTAAATGGCGTGTTATTTGTGTGTGCCAACCTTCATTTTTTAAAAACGCTAAGTCGCTAAGGACATTTTTACTGCCCGGAATAATAATCAGATCAACACTTGGAATAGTCTGGGTATGACGTACATACTGTAAATCAATTTCTGGTTGTAATCGCAGTACATCAAAGTCAGTGTGATTACTAATATGAGGTAGCAATAGCACTGCTATGCGCAATTGTGGTTTATCTACCTGATTGCTTATAGCAACGGCATCTTCAGCATCTAGTGCTAAGTCATGTAAATAAGGTAACACCCCAAGCACAGGCTTATTGGTGTATTGCTCTAACCAATCAAGGCCGCCTTGTAATAGCGCAATATCGCCCCGAAAACGGTTAATCACAAAGCCTTTAACGCGCGCTTGCTCTGAGTCAGACAACAAGGCTAGTGTTCCGACTAAATGAGCAAACACGCCGCCTTTGTCGATATCGGCGATAATGATCACCGGACAATCTACCGCCTCAGCGTAACCCATATTGGCAATGTCGTTTTCTCGCAGGTTTATTTCTGCAGGGCTCCCAGCACCTTCAACAACCAGTAATTCAAAACGTTCACTTAAACGCTGCTGTGAAGTAAGAACCGCATCCATCGCCACTTTTTTGTAGTCGTGATAACTGTCAGCTTCCATATTCGAAAGCGCTTTACCATGAACGATTACCTGCGCCCCAGTATCACTGTTAGGTTTTAATAAGATAGGGTTAAAATCGACTTCTGCGGGCACTTTTGCCGCTACAGCTTGAAAAGCTTGTGCTCGGCCTATTTCGCCACCATCTGCTGTTACGGCGCTATTTAACGCCATATTTTGTGGCTTAAAAGGTGCAACCTTAACGCCTCGCTCTGCAAAGATCCGACAAAGTGCTGCAACAAGGGTACTTTTGCCTGCATCTGAAGTTGTGCCTTGCACCATTAATGTTTTCATCATTGTTCTCTTTTCAAAGTTTGTGCAAGACCTGCAATTACAAACTCAACACGTGCAACTTGCTGTGCTAAGGCTTGATGCAACCAACCTGAATGATCAACAAACTGACGGCTTAATTCACCGAGCGGCACAATGCCATGACCCACTTCATTGCTGACAAAAATCACCTCACCAGACAATTGCGATAGCACATCGAGTAAGGCCGCTTTTTGCTCAAGCCAAAATGCTTCACCCTGCTGGCATAAGCAATTACTCAACCACAAGGTTAAACAGTCCACTAAAATACAGTTTTCAGCTTGGCTATACTGTCGTAATGTTTTAGCCAAATGCAAAGGCTCTTCAATAAGTTGCCAATGCTTAGCGCGCTCTGCTTGATGCCTATTAATTCGGGCTGTCATTTCTTCATCACCCGCATTTGCTGTAGCAATGTAGATAAGTGGCTTGTCTGAATTTATTGCCAGCTGCTCAGCAAAACGGCTTTTACCGCTGCGAGCACCGCCTAAAATTAAAGTATGTTGTTGGCTCATAACATACTCACTAGACATAAGTAGGTAACAAGCTCAGATACTTGCTGGGCAGCACCTAAGCAATCGCCGGTATAGCCAGATAACTGCTTTTCAAACCAGCGCTTCAATAGTAAACGAGTAACAAAAAGCACACTGACGAGTATTAATAATTGCCCTAGAGTGAAGCCAAAAAACAACCATGCTATTGCTAACACAGCAAAGCCAGTTGCTAACAGTATTTGATAACTTTGCGTACTTAAATACATCGCAATTGGTTTTACTTTAGATGTGGCGTCCTGACTTACATAGTCCATATCTGCAATTAAACTTGTTGCTACAACCCGGCTTAAGCTTTGTCCTAAAACAAGAGCAATAATCAGAGTACTGGTTGCCTCGCTAAGTGCGACAAGTGTTTGGTACTTAACTAATAAAGCCATCACAAGCGCCGCAGCACCATAGGTGCCTAAGCGACTATCTTTCATAATGTTGAGCTTATCTGCAACTTGCCAACCGCCACCAAAGCCATCCCAGACATCAGCAAGCCCATCTTCATGAAATGCCCCTGTGATTACCAAGCTAAACGCCATAACTAACGCAACTGCAATGGCTGGGGGGAATAACCAACTTAGCAGCAAAAAGCTTAACGCTAAAAGTGCGCCTAATAATACTCCGACCAATGCAAAATAGCGGCTGGCCTGATTGAGCGCCTTATTCGATACTGCAAAGTTTAATTTAACGGGTATACGCGTTAAAAAGCTGAGCGCCAGTAAAAATAACTGAAGCTGACTTGGAGTCGTGTTTGAAGTGTGTTGTTCCGTGCTCATATCAAACTACTTGCTCAACATTAGCATCGGCAAAACTTGCCATGTCATTATAAAACGCCAAAGATGCTTGCAGTAAAGGTAAAGCAAGCGCAGCCCCGGTGCCCTCTCCTAAACGTAAATCTAGCTGTAACAAAGGTGATGCGTGCATGGCATTAAGCATTGTTTTGTGCCCTTGCTCATCAGAGGCATGGGCAAATAACATGTAATCGCGAGCGTTTGCATTAATGCGAGTTGCAACAAGCGCCGCTGCAGTACAAATAAAGCCATCAACAACCACTGCCATGCCAAGTTCAGCAGCAGCTAAAATGGCGCCGGTGATCTGTATAATTTCAAAACCACCTAATGCAGCGAGTGTCATTAGTGGGTCGCTAAAATGAGCTTGATGCAATTGGAGGGCTTGCTCCACAACCTTGATTTTTTTAGTAACAACCTCGTCACTCACACCTGTGCCTTTACCAACACATTGGTTGGCAGGTAAGGACAACAAAGCAGCCATTAATGCCGCAGCACTTGTAGTATTACCAATCCCCATCTCTCCAAACGCAATAGTATTGCTGCCTTGCTCATAGAGTGAATGAACTCGCTGCTTTGCTAATTCAAACCCTTTTTCAACATGGCTACGAGACATGGCCATTTCAGTATTCAGTGGGGCAGTAATTTCACCTAAACGCTGGTTATGCACACTTTTATCATGTGCTGTAGTGAGCGTTCCGGCATCGACAACTTCGAGCTGCCAACCAAGCTGGCGACAAAATACATTGATTGCAGCGCCTCCAGCAGCAAAGTTTGCCACCATTTGTGATGTAACAGTGCTAGGAGCAATTGATACACCTTGACTTGCCACACCATGATCGCCTGCAAATACAACCAGAGAAGGCTTTGAAATAACTGGTTTAAAGGCAAGTAGCGCCTGCTCACTATCAAGCTGCTTTGAAAAAATAAGCGTTAATTGTTTAGCACAACTCTCAAGCTGACCTAAGGCGCCAAGCGGCTTCGTTTTAAGATCTATCTTTTGTTGAATTACAGCTGAAAACTGCTGGTTAATTGGCATGATATTAAACATTAGCTACCTGCTCTGTTTACGAAAATAAAGTAAGAATAAAAAGAACACGCTGCCGATAGCTGCAGTGATCACACCAACGGGTAATTCTTGGTTATTCAATAAGGTTCGGCATAACACATCTACCCACACCATAAAAATGCCACCGACCAAGGATGTCATGACTAAGTTATGACTGCTGCCTTGCGGCGAAAAGTAGCGCACAATATGCGGGATCATCAGACCTACAAAACCAACGCCTCCACACAGAGCAACAAGCACCGCTGTAATTAATGAACTTAGCAGCAGCATCATGATCCGAAAGCGTTGGACATGAATCCCCAAAGTCGCAGCACTTTCATCGCCAAGTAGCATTGCATTAAGCTGACGACGAAATGCAATCATCAAAGTCATACAGGCAATAATAACGGTAAACGGCAGCCAAAGAGTGCCCCACTGCGCCCGAGAAAAACTGCCCATTGTCCAAAATAAAATAGCTGTAATTGCTTGAGGATCACTAAAATAAAGCAGCAGGCTAGTCAGAGCGCTAAATAAGAAGGATAAAGCAACGCCGGCAAGTAACATGGCTTCAACTTGACCAACATGGCGACGCCCTGCAATAGCAATAAGCAACAGCATAGAAAGTAAGCTTCCGGCAAATGCAGCAACTGACATACTAAAGCCAAAACTCACACCAGTAAGGGCTATAAAGCACACCACACCAAATGAAGCCCCTGAAGAGATACCAAACAAGTAAGGATCAGCAAGCGGGTTTCGGGTTACGGTTTGCAAAATTAATCCCGCAAGAGCCAGTCCAGATCCTGCTAAAAATGCCAGCACCGTTCTTGGCATGCGCAACTGCCAAATAATCCGCTGCACGAATTCATCACCACCTTGGCTAAACAGGCCATTAAATACCTCACTCAATGGTGTGTTTGCAGCACCAAAGCTCAGAGCGAAAAAACAACTAATAAGCCCAACAACAACACAGATACTTAAACGCATTGCATCAGTCATTTTGATGCTCCTGTGTCTGATAGCCATAAAAATAAGTTATATGCGGGATAAACTTATCGGTGTTTGATTGCGGATGAGCAGACACCGCAGCGCAGACACCAAATACATCGCTCAACAGCTGCTCAGTAAGCACCGCTTTTGGTTGCCCCTGACAAACCAATTGCCCTTCGTCAATTACCAGTAATTCATCACACAAACTCGCTGCAAGATTTAAGTCATGAAAAGAGGCAAGCACAGTCACATCGAGGGACTTTGCTAATTCCATTATTTGAATTTGGTATTTAACATCAAGATGACTGGTAGGCTCATCCATGATCAAAAGCTTAGGTTGCTGTACGATAGAACGTGCAATGAGTGCTCTTTGCTTTTCACCACCAGAGAGCGAATCGAATGCTTGCTCAATATGATGAGACAAACCAACCTGCTCAATCGCTTGATATATTCGCTGCTTATCATTGATAGACGTGCCGCTGAAAAGTCGCTTATGAGGTGTTAACCCTAAACTCACCACGTCGAACAGAGACAAATTAAACTGCGATGGAGACTCTTGTAAAACTACAGCAACCTGCTTTGCAAACTCATCAGCATTGATTTGCCAGATATCTTCACCGTTTAGCAACACAGCCCCTTGTTCAGGTTTCAAGTAACGATAAAGACAACGCAGTAAGCTTGATTTACCTGCACCATTAGGGCCAAGTAAACCTATAAACAGCCCAGCTTTTAACTCAAGGCTAATTGATTTAAGTATTGTTTTATTCGCAATACCCCAACTTAAATCAGAGACTGATATTAATGGCGCAGAGCCGTGGCTAGTTTGTTGCAAGCTTGTTCTCTCTTGGCGAGCAACCACAACGCACAAGAAAGCACTGATTAGTACCAGAAAATGACGTGAGTTTACCCGCTCGATGATTAATTGTTAGTGCTAAGTATCTGGCTGACCATACTTATGATGGATTACAGTTGCGGGAACAGCTGGAGAATTTCACTCCATTCCATAGCATATGTGTATTATGGCGGGCTAAGTAAATAATTCAATGAATATCACTCTAGATGGCTAAAAAACAATTTTTGGCCAAGTTTTTCCTTGTTCATCTATATATACATCGAGTGTAATAAGCCCCGCATAAGGGAGGTGGAAAACATTTAAATGCGTGGCTGACTGTTTTGGCATCTGGCAAATAATAGCAAGAATTTGTTTAATCACACCAGCGTGGCTGATTACCAATGACTGAGTATGTTTAGTTTCACTCAATGAGTTTAAAAACGTTTGCCACCAAGCTTCTACCCTTGCGTAAAAGTCAGCCATTGATTCACCATTGGGTACTTTTACCTGCCAAGGATGCTGCCAAAAATCACCGATATGAGGTTTACTGGTTTGCTGCCAAAGCTGCTGATAGTCTTGGCCATCCCAATCACCAAAATTAAACTCTTTCAGCGCATTGAAATACTGAACATTCAATGTGTGTTGATTTGCTAAAAAATCAGCATAGACTGAGCAACGCTTTAGCGGTGAGCTATATATAGCATTTAAATTCAACAGTTCAGCAGAGGCTTGGCGCATTTGTTCAAGACCATGCTTTGATAAGTCAACATCGATTTGCCCAGAAAGAATACCCGGTGTGGCAATTTCGCCATGGCGAAGAAAATAAACTCGTGAAGTAAATGCGTCCATAATGTTCCTCAGTAACCAGTAGTGAACGTTAACGCGTTTCAAATACTCTGTCGAGTTATGCTAAAGGACTTATGCTAAAAGAATTAAGCTAAACGCATCAACCGAACGTCAAAATGCAGCACTGCGTTCGCACCAATTTTTCCGCCGTTACCTTTTTTACCCCAAGCAAGCTCTGGGGGGATCACAAATTCATAGCGAGAGCCGATATTCATTAATAACAAACCTTCTCGTAACCCTTCTATTGCTTCGGATAAAGCAAATACCTCTGGCATACCCGCTTTATAACTGTCGGCAATGACACTGCCATCAGCAAGCATAATACGTTGATTAATGACCACTGTATCGAACTCTGTCACGCGATCCCCTTCAACATCATCAATCACTTTATACATCAAACCCGATGGGCATAGATGCGTATCAGGATGAGATGAGAACTTAGCGATGAATGTTTCACTATTTTTACGATTTAACCCTGAAGAACCTTTTGACTTGGTTGTTTTCTTACGAGACACAGCAAACCCTAATTGTATTACAAATATAGAACGCTTTATCGCATAACAACGTAAGGGAAGCAAGGAGCAATGTGGTTTGTAGTGAGTTAGCGAGAGTAAAGTTAGAAAGAGGAAAGTTTTAAAGCTCTGCCGTAGGTTGGGTAGAGCGCAGCGAAACCCAACACAGAGAGCTATCAGCTTTCAGCCGTCAGCGATCAGTCGCGCGGTGGGGTTGTTTGGTGCTGCGTCTCCCTCTGGCGGAGGCTCTAGGCTCTAGGCTCTAGGTAAAGTGTACTTGTAGGAATCGCTTTAGCCATGAATGTGTTTGTTATGGTCTGTTTCGGCACTGAAGTGCCTCCTACGGGGTTTTGTTGCTGTTGGTGACTCAGTTACATAACAACCCGGTAGATCAACTAACATCTATTATCTGACGTCTGATGTCTCTTGTCTATTCGGCACTGAAGTGCCTCCTACGGGGATGTTGCTGAGGGAGTCTCTGTACTAAACAACCACACAGTTCAACTTTGCCCTTGCTAACTAGCAACTCGCTAACTCGTGTTGGGTTTCGCTCCGCTCTACCCAACCTACCTGGCGAATGAATAGGGCACGTTGTGTGGATAGCTCTCAGACGCAAAAAAGCCCGACTCTTTTGAATCGGGCTTTCTTTAATTAGGATCCTGGCGATGTCCTACTTTCACATGGCAAATGCCACACTATCATCGGCGCTGTTTCGTTTCACTACTGAGTTCGGCATGGGGTCAGGTGGGTCCAAAACGCTATTGTCACCAAGAAAATTCTGTTCAATTTTCTTATTATTTTTAATTTAAAGTCTTGCGACTGAATTTGGAGCCTGGCGATGTCCTACTTTCACATGGCAAATGCCACACTATCATCGGCGCTGTTTCGTTTCACTACTGAGTTCGGCATGGGGTCAGGTGGGTCCAAAACGCTATTGTCACCAAGCAAA
>NZ_JAKGBG010000065.1:0-22864 GCF_021532595.1 Pseudoalteromonas sp. OFAV1 | reverse complement strand
TTATTATCGTAATTACTTTTTCAATACTTTTTACCCGAAGCCTAACTTTACCTATGCGAATTGCAGTTGATATTGCTAAAAAAATCGCCTCTGGAGATTTAACTTCTACTATTAATGACAATGGCAAAGATGAAACTGCGGAAATGCTGTCAGCATTAAAAGAGATGCAGGGTATACTGCGTGAAACGATTAATGAAATTCAACTTTCATCATCTCAATTAGCGGCTACTTCTGAGGAGCTTAGTGCCGTTACTGAACAGTCAACGCGTGGCATACATACTCAAACTGAACAGTTAGAGCAAGCTGTATCGGCGGTGACTGAGTTATCAGTCGCTGTGGATGAGGTGGCTCGTAACGCTGAAGCGACCTCAAATGAATCAGAAAATGCTAATCAACGTGCAAATATTGGTAAAGCTCGTGTCTTAGATACAGTCAATACGGTTGATACACTCTTACTTGATTTGGATACAACGACTAAAGACGTAAATAGTTTAGCTGAGCAAGTTGCCAATATTGGCTCAGTGCTTGATGTGATACGTACAATTGCAGAACAAACCAACTTGCTTGCACTAAATGCTGCAATTGAAGCCGCAAGAGCGGGTGAGTCTGGCAGAGGGTTTGCGGTGGTGGCTGACGAAGTCCGCTCATTGGCGTCTAGAACACAAGAATCAACAACTGAAATAGAAGCAATGATACAGGCTGTAAAATCAAATACTGATAATACAGTAAGTGCAATTAGGAATAGCCATGAGAGAGCAAAAGCTGTACTTGAGGTGGCTAACCAAGCCGGTGATGCATTGCATGAAATTACCAGCTTAATATCTATAATAAGTGAACAAAACCTTAGTATTGCTAGCTCCACTGAGCAGCAAGCAATCGTCGCAAGGGACGTAGACAAAAATCTAGTAACAATTCGTGATATTTCTAGCGAAACGGCTGCTGGAGCAAATGAAACTGCTGCTTCAAATCAAGAGCTTGCAAGACTTGCGCAAACCTTGAATGAGTTGACGTCTAGGTTTGTAGTTTGAAGTTAAACACTATTAGTTAGAAAAAGTAAAGTGTCCTGCTCAATTAAACCAGTTCACTTTTTACATTTTCACTAAACCCTAGAAAAGAGTTAATCAAAACCTCATTAGCAGAGATTAGACACATAGTTAGTCAATAGAATTCAGATGTTCATTGGACAATGAAATCAGGAGCGGCTGAATATAGGGAATTTCTGGCAATAGAGAATGCTCGATAACAACATAAAATTGTCCAATAGTACAGAAATTTGTTAAATAATATCAAACCAGCAAAATTAAAAAGTACAAAAAGGAAATCTAATGACTTTCGAACTAAGTTAGAAAAGAAAAAGCATACAAACTAAGGGATGAAGGTGGGTTTGTATGCTTGGGTATTGATAATTATTTGGGAAACTGCTGACTTAACAATTTATTAAATACATTCTAAAGATAGAAGCAGTAATTATTATTGTCAAACTTCCATACCTAAATATTTATACCGCTTTGTATCTAATCCTAACATCAGATTATTAATATTCATTTTTGCAAAGTAGGGTAAAAAAACAATCGAAGCAACTATAAGCCTAATTTAATTTGGGAGTCAGACAAAGCCGGTTGATTATCGCTCAATTAACAAGTAATTCTTTGTTAAAAAAAGAATCTTTCTAAATGACTCCCTAAACATACGAAGAAAATAAAAAGCAACATTTACAACCTTAAAAGGAACGGCAAAACGACACATTCAATAACCAGAGTGTTTGGAGATTGCGTTGCTTCAAAAAAGTCAGTTAAGCTAATAGCATAAAGACAATAACTATTAATGTTACAAATGTTGTCATACTGCTATCAACTCTTTTAGTAAAGTCAGGAAACTTCGAATTAAATGGTAATCCAACCCCACAAAAAACTACCTTACAATGTTCGTACTTACCAAGAAGCTTATTCGGAGTATTATCTCATTCAACTTTCATTGTAAGTGAATATTGTGGACTTCCCATAGTTTGCTAGACACTCAATGACTTACCTCTTACTGCTAAATAAGGAGTGAGGCAGGTTTCTGTTAGTGATTTTAATTGTGGTAGTGGTAAGCTTTCTTTTCATGATTTTCGTGCTTTGGCAGGCAAGAGCCAAACATCTGTGCTATTTCTATCAATCTCTTTTGGAGAATAGGATTTTAAAGATTGTGACTTTTGCTCATTTGCACACTTTGCAATTGATAAAGTTCAGTTTTAAAGTACCAGTTCTACAGTTACAAAATGGCCCTTGGACCCCGTATGTAAGTCGGGAATTAGTTTTTTGCGAAGCTACTGTTTTAAAGTTTACAAAATGCTAACAAATAATGGTGACTTAGAGCAAGGCTTCAGTTTAGAAGAAGATATCTCAATACAAAGGTTTCTTTACTGAAAAGCGAAAACAGTGAAGCTAAATTAGTTACTTGGGCCTATAGAGTATCATTGCAACTTAGAGAGTTTACATCTGTAGGAGAGGAATAAAGTTTCATACTAAGCAGTCAAGTAACCCTGTTTGTACCGTTCTAAATGATACTCACCCAGAAATAAAGATTCATACCAATTCCTACTACAAAGTCTGAGTCACGCTACAAGTAAGTAATAAAGTATCATACTGGTTGTCTTGAGCATCCACAGATTGATCGGCCCCATTCAAACACGTTTCTGGACATTTATGAGTTAGAATCGACAGACGGATCTGTACAATGGCTAGACATTGGTAACGCATTAAGCGGAGAGTAAAAGTGGGCTAAATTTGTGAAGCAAAGCGGAATCGAACCAGCTGTTACGAATCCGCCTTAAACCCCTTATTACATGCCTTTCTCTTTTTCTATCACCGAAATTGTTCTTTCTACAAATCTTTTGAATGCTTCTTGGGGAAGGAATGGTGACCTACCGCCTAAATTGAATTTTTCCACAATACTCTTAGCTTGAGCATCATTCATTATTCGGTCTTCATCCCACCCTTTTTGGTGTAGCTCTCGGACTCTCATTATCCATTCTGAAGTATTTTTTCTGAATTCTAGTAAAGACAACTTTCTTGCTGGTGCGCCATGGCCGGGCACTATGAGAGACTCTTCGTCACCTAGCTTCATAACTGCATCAATCGCATCATTAAAACCTTGAAATCCACCTGCATAAAATGTTGGGTGCCAACTGGTATCGAAAACATCACCAACAAAGATAGTATTGCTAATTTTGTGGTAATAAATATTGTCATTCGATGAGTGTGACTTCACTTTAATATGAACAAGATCATCTGAAGTAGTAATACTCTCGACAAGCTTTGCGCCTTGCTCTATGAAAAACTCATTACCACCCGTATGATCTGAATGTGTGTGAGTATTCAAGATATAAATTATGGACTTATTGGAAATTGACTTAACTATGTTATCTAACTCTAGTAAATGCCCAACCCCTGGCATGGGATCGATTAAGGTCAAACCATTCTCTGTAGTTATTAATCCAATATTAGTTCCGTACTCCTTTCCACTCAAAATATGAACTTGATCAGATACTTTCTCTACATGGATATTGCTAGAAAAGACAGTAGAACTGAAAAATAGCAATGAAATTAATTGTATGCATTTAAATTTTGTCATAGCTCATCCTAGTTAAGCGATACTAAATAGTACATTGTCATTTAACGCCCGCCAGAAGCGGCGAATTTACGAGTCCGACATACTGGCATTGTTATATTCCGATTGAATATTTCGATACACGGCAATTGGGTGTACGACTATTCTTGGATATCTATGAAACGATGTAAATTTTTCCATGTTACGCAATGCTGGGAATATTGCTCTAAATGCTCTCTCAATAGTTTCTACTTCAGTTTCCCCATCTACCTCCTCTTTATCCACATATGCTTCATACATATCGAATAAAGTAGTTTCATCTTTCGGTGGTACTGAAGTCACAAGCCCAAGAACACACAACTTTCGATTTGGCTCCGAGCCATATCCATACATGAGATGCTTTAAATCATCATCAATAAAGCAAGCCCTTTTCAAGTTGGCTATAACCTCCATTTCTGGAAACTCTTCAAAAGGACAAACCCGTAGATTTAAACGACCATCAATATATGTGTCTATCCACTCTCTAACTCCTTCAAATAGCCACTCTGGGAGCTTAGCCTTATCAATGTTCTCAGCAACCAATTTCTCGGACTGTTTAAATTCCGCTCTTGCATCCTTGAATCTCTTAGAATTCTTTCCAGACTCTTCTTCTATAGAATCCAACTGTAGCTTTAATTGGTCTATATTTAATATTGAATTAAATTCGCATCGCTTTATAAAACCCAGCAAATCATTAAAGTTTTTTGTTGACTCATAGAGCTTCTCAAAATCTTCAAAGGCACACCACCCTTCAACTTTTAAATATGGAGATTTCGATATGTCTGCATGCATTGCTTCAAGAGAAGAATTTTGTGAAATCGCTACCGTACCGTTTATATCGGTAGCGAAGCCTAGTTCAATTAACGTCTCCTCAAGTCTTACCAGAAGATCATGGTGCAGAACTTTTGTTTCTAAAACAGCTTTTTTATCTGTATGAATGCCGCCAAACTCAGACTTGAAAACCTTTAACAACTCGTACTTTCTGATATTTCTTTCGTCTTGAGTTTCTTCGGATGTTTCAGCTCTTTGCTTAGCTAAACCGCCTTCTAATTGGCTGACAAGAGAGGCAGCCTTATCAAAGTCAAAATATAAGATATCCCTAAGATTCAATGTAACCTCCTATGTCTGTAAAGGAATATAACGCTTTGCTCTCCGGAAAATTAGGAGCGCAGCGAGTAATTTTTCCGCGTGAAGCAACTTGTTAGGCGCCTTTTTTGAGGCCGATAAAGTTTGACACTTTTTCTGAAAGTGTAGATATATTCTGCTGTTCAATTCTTGCCTTTTCAATTTCGGCAGTCGTTTGCCCTTTTTCAAGAACAGCATTCCTCTCCGTTAACGTTAGTGCCTGAATTACACTAGAGATAGCAGTATTATCAGAGATGATTATTGAACACTTAATGGCAGCAAGCTTAGCCTCGGCATTAGTCATCTCATTTTGAAAATACTTGATTTCTGACAGGCTAGATTTGTACAACTTCAAAAAAAAGTATGCAAATATTTCAATCAAAACTACAAGTGACAATCTTGGGATAAAGTGAGCAATAAAAGCCATTTTATCCTCTGGTATAGAGTCTATTTCTAAAACGAAGTACCCTAAAATACCGAGGCCTATTATTGTAGTCAGAATACCTAAGCTTAAATTTAGGTTTCCTCGCCTAGTTAATGCATCTATTTCTGAATATAGTCGCTCAAGCGTTCTAGAGAAAACACTCTCAACCTCTTTTAGATGGTTTTTGCTTGCCAGTTGGCTTTGAATATTTTTCAGTATTTCTGAAGAGGCCTCTTGAGACGACTCCTTTATAATTTCAGATTTGAGTAGAGTAACCAACTCTTCTTTATGATCAGCTGTTATAGCTTCACTTATGGACTCAGTGTTCTTTAGTTGATTTTTTAGTTTTAAAATATCGTCTTGTAATTCTTTCAATTCTGATGAACTGATTGCGCTACTATGCTCTAGGCGGTTTCTCAGACTTTTTAGCTCGCTCTCATATTTTACGTAGTCTATGCTCCCATCTGATTGTTTTTTGAACCCTGTCTGTAGATATATCATTAATAAAGCCATGCCTGAAAACAGTAACGATATAGGCCCCACTAGATTTATTATGCGCCTGTTAAATGTATCGCTATAGGATGTCAGCTCAGACGGGAGAAGGACGCTATACATTATTGCTGCGATCCCAATAATTGCAGGAACAACTGCCATTGCAACCCGCATACGTTGTTGCCTCTCAGCTCTCCATTTCAAATACTTTTCTTCTTCCAAAGAAGATTCAAACTCTTCCATAAAAATGCTTCCTTAATTTTTTGCTAATGGCACTAACTTTCTTGCGTAACGCTTTGCTCAACGAAAAATTAGGAGCGCAGCGAGTAATTTTTCCGCGTGTAGCAACTTGTTAGGTTTCTTTAAATATGTTTCTACCAAAAACACCGTGAAATTGCTCCTCAATTCTCTGCAGCATTTTACAAAACTCAATCAACAACTCTCGATAGGAATTGGATTGAAATGAAAATTCACTTCCCATTGTTTCTACAAACTTGGCCTTGTATTCTTCAATACATACCGGACCATCGGTGGCATATTGTGGGGCAATTCTCCCCATATCCATTAGCCACATCAACATTCCAAAAGCGGCATAACGATTCTGCAGCTCGTAGAAATGCTTTTGTTGGTCATTGGTGAGTTTTTCCAAGTATCGACTGCGCCTACTGTTTATTGGTTCGACGTATTGATTTACATAGTCAGCAGCCTCTGCAACTGTTGGGCAAAAATGCTTCTGCCACCAAACATTGAAGTAACGTTGCTGCAACTCCAAGTAAGTTATGCCTGTTATATTTGTATTTTGCGTATATCGAAAAGCGCCTTCCTGAAGGCCCTTTTTAGAAACAATGAAACCTATATTTGCCCCAGTTTCCTGCATAACAGTTGTGAATGAGTGAACAACTGTTTGCGGTATTGAGTTAGACCAGTTTTTGCATTCCACCAAGTACTGAATTTTGTCAACACTGTTCTCATCAATTGCGAAGACATCAACTTCAACCGTGCCCCTCGGGGTTTGCAGAACCTTTTCTGTTTCTGCCAATAATCCGATATCACTAAATAATCTACAGACTCCATTCTGTAGGTCTTTCCAATTCTGTGGTGTGGGATTGTCGATCATCTTGAAAACCTAACAATTTAATAGTGCGCAAATCGCGCATATTTCTGCCACGTAACTGCTCACTTTTCTGATTACTACGTTTTTATCAAATTAGCTAACCTTTTGCTAGTTAACAAAATAATTTAAATTGGTAAAGTGGTCTTATGACAAGAATGCGCAAATTGCTCATTTTCTTGAATATAGGGGAAAGTTGTAAATTTTGAATATAAAGACTGTATCAAAAGAAAATTTTCAATCTTCGTTTGAGGCAGAGCTATAGAGTAGTTACTCTAACTCATTTTGGGGCATAAACGTTTTAGAAATGGTTGAGCACACCTGAAGCAATCTCTGCCATTTTAAAATGAGAATTTACTCCCCCACAGATTTTGGTGCTCTCAGAGCTTTACTATAAAACCCTGAGTTATCAAAGCAACATAAATTATTATGATACCGATAGAGCTGATATCAACCTTGAAGTATTCAGCTAATAAAATCAATCAGCTAGACAAAGAAATGCTAATTCAATGAGAATAATTTAGCTACTGTAAATTAAGCGTTCTCTTAGGCGATATCACTTAATCTAGCCATGTTTTACTTGCTAGAGTGGCGACGGGATGTGCTGCAAGTTAAAGAGTAGCTTCCGTTAGACCGTACGAGAACCCAAGAACTGCCGAATTCGCACGCATCAAACACCTAAATGTTCGGCTGGAATTGACCAGAACAACCTTTAGAGGCTACCTATTTTGGTTGAGAAACATATCATCAATTTCTTTGTTTAACGCGTCTTTATCAACCATTCTTCTACTACATTCTTTTGGTGAAAAAGGCATACTGTTTGTAATATCATTTTCTAATTGATTGTCTTGAAATATATTAGCTTGTTGCCACGCACTCTTAGTGTTTGAAGTAATATCCAACTGAAGATTTAGAAGTCTAAGGTATCTAACCAAGTACTTAATGCCCCCATCAAAAACCCCATTCTCCATTTGAGAAATTTGTCTTCGCCCTAAGCCTAATACCTCTGACACTTCCGATTGCGTTAGTGATTTCTCTTTACGAGCTTTCTTTAATAATTGACCATCATATAAAGTCATACTTCCTCTCTAAGCGAATCAGGACCGCTACTATATAATAACAAAAAGAGATATTGTTACTATATAGTAACAAGACAACAAAAAGATACTATATAGTAACACGTCAAGGTAGAAATATTTGGAACCCTCTTTCTAATATGTCATTTGCTTAATGATTCCTTCGGCTTGTAAAAGGTCTAACTGCAAACCATCTTAGGCGTTTTATTAAACAGCAAAATATACTCTATAATGTATTATTGGTATTAATCAAAGGCTGAACTTTATGCACATCACAACGTTGGTAAAGGAATCACAAACTGTAAACAGGCACAATTCCTTATACCGCCCTCATCCATCTGATGTTCTGAAGCGTAGATTCAAAAAGAATTTAGACAATACCTTCATTCCTGATTGGGTTCTTCATTTCCTGAATGAAAGGCAAGATGTAAATGCAAAGCTCGCTGAGCAATTAGCTGCATTCACCAATATTAGCCCCGAAGCATGGCTGTATTATCAAAAAAAATATGACGACTCATTAGCTGACTAAAGCCCATAACAAGTTAACACTTTATATTTGGCTATCACTTATTGACATTTACTTTTCACTTGAATCTAGATGTTTTCAGTTAACGCCGTATCTTTCAACAATTCCAAAATCACTAAATACCTCCAAATCATTACAACTTTTTCACATTATCAAACTCAAAGATAATTGCGATTACCATTTAAATTGACCTGTTATCAAATAAAGTGACTTCTTACAAATTCAGGTAATTCATCTAAAAATAACACGCCATTGTGTGCCAATGATATTTCACCGGGCTTCGGATTTGACGACCCTCCCACCAGCGCTACCGCAGAGCAAGTGTGGTGTGGATTTCGAAATGGTCGCTCGCGCCAATTTGATAGATCTACCGATTGACCTATAATCGAATACAACGCTGCGGTACTAATGGCTTCTTCGTCAGACATGGTGGGCATAATCGTCGGCATACGCTGTGCGAGCATTGATTTCCCTGTACCAGGGGGGCCAAGAAAAAGTAAGTTATGTCCACCAGCGGCAGCGATTTCTAACACTCTTTTTGCGCCGGGCTGCCCTTTCACATCACTTAGATCAAGTAGCGACTCTCGGTTTGGCTGCTGCTCTGGGTAGTGGATATTCAAAGGCAGAGGTTGTTGATTTAGTAAGTCGTTCCAGACATCTTGCAATGAATAAACCGCTTTTCGTGATACGCCAGAAACTAAACTAGCTAAGTTATCGTTTTCGACAGGTAAAAAGCAACAGCGCCCTTGCTCTTTAGCACCCAACACTGAAGGTAAGATAGCATTCACACCTCTTACTTCACCGTTTAAGGCAAGCTCACCATAAAATTCATAACGATGTATGTCGTTGCAGGTGATCTGTCCAGAAGCAACTAGAATCCCTACTGCTATGGCTAAGTCAAATCGCCCGCCATCTTTTGGTAAATCAGCGGGCGCAAGATTAACGGTTATACGTTGATCAGGAAAGCCAAACTGCGAGTTTTCAAGTGCGCTACGTACACGGTCTTTGGCTTCTTTTACTGAGGCCTCAGGAAGACCAACAATATGAAACGCTGGCAATCCATTACCTAAATGCACTTCAACAATCACTTCAGGAGCTTGCACGCCAACCTGAGCACGAGAAAAAATTCGGGCTAAAGACACGATCCGATATGTCCCTATAGTTCATCCATGAATACAGTTTAGTCAGGATATTTAAAAACATGCAACGTTAAATGCCACCTCATTGCAGCTAAGCGAAGCATCAGTGTCATTAACATTGCCATAATCATGGCAAGCTCAGTGACTAAACCTAGGGAAATACTTACTGTGTAAACAATACCACCGGCGATACATGTTATCGCATACAGCTCGCCTTTTAACAGCATGGGTATGTTGCCTGCTAATACATCGCGAATGACTCCGCCAAAACATGCCGTGATAACCCCCATAATAATCGAAGTCGTATCTGGCATACCGGCAAGCATTGCTTTTTGAGCCCCCATAACAGCAAAAAACGCGAGTCCAAATGCATCTGCAATCTGTAGTGCACTTAGCGAAATAGAGCGCTGTTTGTTTATTAAACGCGTAGTGATAAACACCGAGAGTAAAATAGCCCAAAAGTAGCTTTGATCATGCAGCCAAAAAACAGGAATGTCTAAAATAACGTCGCGGACTGTGCCGCCACCAATTGCAGTAACAGTGGCTAATACGACAACACCAAAGCCATCCATCTTTTTATCATATGCCAGTAGCGTCCCTGAGACCGCAAACACGGCTACGCCAAATAAATCAAACCAATGGTAAAGTTCAGTCATGTTTGTAGCTAAAAAGTAATATTACTGACGTTGTAACATAAACCTTTCTATCTTTTAAGCGAAGATTCATTACTCGCACTAAGCCACTAGCATAGTAAAGAAAAGCAACTGAATACTCAGCTGCCAAAACTCAAAGGAAGGAAAGCTGAACTGTAAGAGGTTAGGATCTCAGTGATGCTTTAACCATAGCTGTTATTGAGCCATGTTTGCCCGTCAAATACTTACACAAGAGATCCTATCAAGGTACAGCCTAAAGCCATACTTTAAGATTAGTTCAGTCAGTTCTGATATGTAAGTAAATTACGACAAAAAGAATGAAAAATAAGTAAAAAACACTTCTTTTACTTTTAATTATAATAATTTACTACTAAAAGATAATACATATAAATTCAGTTGGTTGCGGGAGCTGTAAGTTTTGAGGGCGAACCGACGACCTTCGGGCTCTGAACCTGAATTTGAGACATAAAAAACACGCTTTTGCGTGTCTAGTATTACATATTAATTTTTAATTTCAGTTGGTTGCGGGAGCTGTGAGTTTTGAGGGCGAACCGATGACCTTCGGGCTCTGAGCCTGAATTTCAGACATAAAAAAACACGCTATAGCGTGTCTAGTATTACATATTAATTTTTTAATTTCAGTTGGTTGCGGAAGCTGTGAGTTTTGAGGGCGAACCGATGACCTTCGGGCTCTGAGCCTGAATTTCAGACATAAAAAAACACGCTATAGCGTGTCTAGTATTACATATTAATTTTTTAATTTCAGTTGGTTGCGGAAGCTGTGAGTTTTGAGGGCGAACCGATGACCTTCGGGCTCTGAGCCTGAATTTCAGACATAAAAAAACACGCTATAGCGTGTCTAGTATTACATATTAATTTTTTAATTTCAGTTGGTTGCGGGAGCCGGATTTGAACCGACGACCTTCGGGTTATGAGCCCGACGAGCTACCAGGCTGCTCCATCCCGCGCCTGAAATTATTAAGTTTATTTTACTTCTCACTTAATTTAAGAAGTCAGCCAATTCAAATAATTGGTTGCGGGAGCTGTGAAGGTGAAGAGTGAATGCCTCACGCCGTGACGACGACCTTTATAGTTCCAACATTGCACCAATCTTTTTAAAAATTGGTTGCGGGAGCCGGATTTGAACCGACGACCTTCGGGTTATGAGCCCGACGAGCTACCAGGCTGCTCCATCCCGCGCCTGAAATTGTAGATTTATTTAAAGTTGCTTTACATGACAACTTGGCTTCCAATTCAAAGAATTGGTTGCGGGAGCCGGATTTGAACCGACGACCTTCGGGTTATGAGCCCGACGAGCTACCAGGCTGCTCCATCCCGCGCCTGTATGTTTAGAGTCCCAGAAGCCGGATTTAAACCGACGACCTTCGACTTCAGGTATTAGCGAGTCCGACGAATGATTTATCATTCTGCTCTATCCCGCGCCTGTAATCTCTAAGTAACATGAGCATGTTAACGATGCCTTGTTCCGAAGAGAGCGCTATAATATAGCAATAAAATTAGAAATCAAGCGTTATAATCAAAATACGGGCTTAAGCGAACAAAAAGCACACAAAACCTCACTAAAATGCGCGCTGATGTGGACTAATCATTTTTTGCCACTCCCAATCAGGGTGCCCCATAACAATAAAATCAGGATTCTCGGTACTTTCTCGTTGATTGTAAGTTAACGGATTGAATTCAGCGTCCGTGATGCAACCACCCGCTTCTTCAACAATGACTTGCGACGCGCCTGTATCCCACTCACCTGTTGGCCCTATTCGTAAAAAACAATCAGCTTTACCTTCCGCGATAATGCATGCTTTTAATGAACAAGAACCTAATGCAACCGTCGCAAACTGGGTATTTAAATATTGGCTAACAGCTTCAATTTTTTGTCTTCGGCTTACAGCTAAGGTTAAATTATCCGGCGTTGCTACCGAAATTTGCTGATCTTGGCCATTTTCACGTTTAAACGCGCCATTTTGATAACTAGCAAAATAAGTCACTTGTTTCGCTGGCCAATGAATAACGCCAAGCACTGGGCGATTATTTTCAACTAAAGCGATATTTACTGCAAAATCACCACTTTCTAAAATAAACTCGCCAGTGCCATCCATTGGATCAAGTAACCAATAACGCTGCCAATCTTTTCTATCTGCCAGCGCTGGAATAGGTGTTTCTTCTGACATAATTGGAATATCAGGCGCTAATGCTTGTAAGCCTGCCATCAACACCTCATTCGAGGCTAAATCAGCTTTAGTAACAGGCGTATCATCTGACTTTTGCTCAGCACCTATATCATCCTGTTGATAAATGGCCATTATAGCGTCGCCAGCTTGTTCAGCTAACCGAATACACGGCTCTAAAAAATTATTCATTGCCCGCTCCCGACTCTAAGTACTTTGTTAATAATAGCAAAGCTGCGACACTTCGTGCTTCGGTAAAGTCTTCTTGTTGCAATAATGATTGCCAATCACTTATTGGCCATTTCACAACGACAAGCGGTTCAGGCTCATCACCAGGTAAGGTTTCAGGGTAGAGATCTTCGGCGTACAAAATATGCATAGTGGCATTAAAGTAACTCGGTGCCATGCTGACTTTTTTAAGTTCAGCAAAGTGCTTCGCGCCAAAACCAACTTCTTCTTTAAGCTCACGATCTGCAGCTTGCTGTGGTGTTTCGCCGGGGTCAATTAAGCCCTTTGGGAAGCCCAACTGATAATCATTGGTGCCAGCACAATACTCTCGCACTAATAGCAGTTCATTATCGGCCGTTACTGGCACAATCATCACTGCCCCTCTGCCACCGCCACGAATTCTTTCGTATTGCCTTTGCTCGTCATTAGAGAACTTCAATTCGAGAGACTCAACAGTAAATAGTCGACTTTTAGCGACAACTTCATTAGACAAAATTTGCGGTGGTGTAGGATGCTTTTTCTGTGTCATTGGCATTAATTTGCTATCATGGCAGTTATGCTCATCATAAATCTTTTAAAGTGAATTGCCTATGTTAAATTGGTCAAAAATCGATACTGTGTTGTTAGATATGGATGGCACCCTACTCGATTTGCATTTTGATAATTACTTTTGGCTAACCGTTATTCCCGAGCAATATGCGCGTAAACATAAAATCAGTTTAGACCAAGCAAAAGCTGACATTTTACATCGTTATCAACAAGTTCACGGGCAAATTAATTGGTACTGCTTAGATTACTGGCAACAGCAACTTGATTTACCGATTATGGCGTTAAAACGTGAAATTCAACATTTAATCAGAATTCGTGACGATGTTCCGCCGTTCTTAACGGAGCTAAGAAAAGCAGGCAAGCAATTGATCATGCTTACTAACGCGCACCCAGATTGTGCCATGTTAAAGTTTGAACACACGGCTATCGATAATTACTTAGATGGGGTTATCTCAACTCACCAATATGGCGTGAGTAAAGAGCATCAACCATTGTGGCAACAAGTACATCAAGAATGGCAGTTTGATAAGGAACGGACTTTATTTGTCGATGATAGCCCTGCCGTGCTAGATGCGGCAAAAGAGTTTGGTATTGGCCATATACTTGCGGTTGCCAACCCTGATAGTCAGCAACCGCATAAGCAGTTCGATGGCTTTTTATCGACCATCGATTTTCGCGAGTTTATACCCGTTAAATAATTACTTCGGGTAACGCTGCTCTAAGCCTTGATATACAAGTTTTGCAAAATCTGCATGCTCTGTATCTAGGCTTTTTACCACTTCTACTAAGTGCTCGTTATCTTCTTGGCCATTCCAGACTTTGATATAACTACCGTCTTTGTAACCATGATCTTGACGGAAGAAGTTCAAGGTATTTTTACCAACATAACCACGGTATAAATCATCGATATCCATACCAATTTGCGCCATACAACCTGCAAATGCAGCTGCATTAAAACTCTTTTCTGCGACTGCTGACGCGGCTAATAATTCGAGTGTTTGTTTAAAGTCATCAGCTTGAATTGGCGCACTTAACTCAGCTTCAAGTTGCGCAGCTAACTGCTCATAGCTGGTTTCACCATCAATACGTAAAGATAAACCAAAATGGAAAATATCAACTAACTCTAAAATAACTTGTTCAGTATCTGGGGTTTGTTTTTTCCACCACTTCCAACCGTAGTGGTCAAGCATTTCAGCACACTCAACCCAAATTGCACGATACCATTCAAAGCCTTGGCTAAACCATTGCTCATGAACTTTGGTATTCATCGCATTTTGCATCTCGAGCATAACAACGAGTTTTTGTAAATTAGCAGACATTCTTTATCCCAACTTGCATTTTTTATTTGCCTATATACTACAGTTAAATTTGAGTTTGATGTAGGTAAAGATGAAATTAATCCCGCAACAATCAGGTCATCTTTGCAGTTGAAAAAAATAACCGAGGAAGCCCATGTTTAAATCTCTACTCATTAGCGTGTTGTTTGTACTATCAAGCCAAGTTATCGCTGCAACTGCGACCAATATTGCCGAATCTGCTGAGCGAGTCAGTCCATTATTACCAGGATTAACGGTGCCAAATATTGAATTAAAAGACCAATACGGCAAAACAGTGTCTTTAACTGAACGCTTTAAAGAAAAAACTACCGTGCTGATTGTTTATCGTGGTGGCTGGTGCCCATATTGTTCAAAACAATTGGCCAGCGTGCAAAAAATAGAGAAAGAATTAGCAAGCTTAGACGCGCAACTAATTGCCGTTTCACCAGATAGCCCTGAAAAACTCGCTGAAACAAAAATTACAGCTCCTAGCTATCAATTGCTTTCTGACGACTGCCTTACTTTGGCGCAAACGTTAGGTTTAGCATTTTATTTAGATGACAAAACAGCAAAGATTTACCGTAATAAGCTTGGGGTTAACTTTGTCTCGTTAGAGGGTGAGGCGAAAGTCGCGCTACCAGTACCCGCAGTATTCGTGATAGACACAAATGGGTTAGTTCATTTTCAATACGCTAACCCAAATTACAAAGTACGCTTAACAGAAGATTTATTACTAGCCGCTGTTAAATCAGTGAGTGAGCAATAAATTGGCAACCGATAAGCAGAACATGTTTCTGCTTATCGGCCTTGTGTAAACTCTTGCCAAGATTCAATTAAATCAACAAAGTCTTCAAAGCCGCAGCCACTGCAGAGGCCTTCTTCTTCAAGCATTAAATCATCATCTTGATAGGCAACTAGGTCTTCGTTGTCTTGATGTAATGCATGTGCTTCGAATAACGCTTCATCTTTACTTAAGATCAAATCAATTTCTTGACCTTGTAAAGTTAATGGCTCATTGCTGCTCTTAACCGCAGAGATCAACGCTTGCACCATCGCGATTTTTTCTTTACCGACTTCTTCGTTTAGCCAACGGCCTATGACGGCATGTTCAGAGGAAATTTTAATGCGTAAACCGCTAATTGGGTCGCGGATAAATTGATATTCCATGAAGGGTACTCGTAATACGTTATGTGCTAATTATACCGTTTGCAGCTAGACGTGGCGAGTTTTGCAAGGTTAAAACAACACGAGCGCCCATGCAGGCGCTCGTATTTATGCTATTTAAAATAGCTAGAGTCGCGATTTGAAGCGCGCAGCATCAATAATCGCCCATAGGTATACGATTGGCAGTAAAATAAAACCTACTGCAACATATATTAGTGCACCACTAATCACCCATGCTAAAAAGAATGCAATAGCCGCCATTAAACGACCTTGTACCAATTGTCCTAAACCAGGAAAAAAGATATTACATATTGCTGCGATTACATTACCGCCAGAACCTTGCTCTGCCATACTAACCTCTGTAGTTTTTAATGATTATACTTTTTATAAACACACTTTATGCCAACTTATTATGACTTACAAATCAAAGTGTTAAAAAGTAGCGTTATTTTTATTTTAGTTCTTTTTGCTAAAAATCGGTCAAATTCACAATTTTTATATCGTAATTTTAATGACTTGCCAAAATAGCTGTTTATAAAAACAGTATTTTATTTAGCCTTGCATAAACACCTGTTATACTCCACCCATTATAGATTGAAAAGGCGTAACGATGGACGTTTCTGAATTACTCGATGGCTTAAATGATAAACAACGGGATGCAGTCGCAGCCCCATTGCAAAACATGCTAGTACTTGCAGGTGCAGGTTCTGGTAAAACTCGAGTACTTGTTCATCGCATCGCATGGCTCATGCAAGTTGAGCAAGCTTCTGCATACAGCATCTTTGCGGTAACCTTCACTAACAAAGCCGCGAAAGAAATGCGCACCCGTGTAGAAGAAACCTTAAAAGCACCGGTTGGCGGTATGTGGATTGGCACTTTCCACGGCTTATCTCACCGCATTTTACGCGCCCATCACCGTGAGGCGAACTTGCCTGAAAGCTTTCAAATCTTAGATTCTGACGATCAACAACGTATGATCAAACGCTTGCTTAAAGCGATGAACATCGATGATAAAAAGTGGCCAGCAAAACAATTTGGTTGGTATATCAGCGCGAAAAAAGATGAAGGTCTACGTCCTAAAGACATTCAAGCCTACGATATAAATGAGCAGATGATGCTGAAAGTCTACGCTGCATATCAAGAGGCTTGTGATCGCGCAGGTTTGGTCGACTTTGCCGAAATTCTGCTACGCTGCTACGAAGTACTTAAGAACCACCCAACACTTTTACGTCACTATCAACAGCGTTTTGCCCATATGCTGGTAGACGAGTTTCAGGATACCAATACAATCCAATACGCTTGGTTAAAACTACTCGCGGGTAATACGAACAGTATTATGATTGTGGGTGATGATGACCAAAGTATCTATGGCTGGCGTGGCGCAAAAATTGAAAATATCAAACGCTTTTTAACTGACTTCGAAGCCGAAACCATTCGCCTTGAACAAAATTACCGCTCAACGGCAACCATCTTGAAAGCCTCAAATGCGCTGATCAAAAACAATGCTGAACGCATGGGCAAAAGCCTTTGGACAGACGGCAATGATGGTGAGCCTATTTCTGTTTACGCTGCGTTTAATGAATTAGACGAAGCGCGCTTTGTCAGCAGCAAACTGCGTAGCTGGCTAAATGCAGGTAATGCATTACAAGATGCCGCGATTTTATACCGTAACAATGCACAATCTCGTGTACTCGAGGAAGCAATGCTACAAGAAGGTTTAAAATACCGTATTTACGGCGGTATGCGCTTCTTCGAACGTCAAGAGATCAAAGATGCACTTTCGTATCTACGTTTAGTGGGTAACCGTCAAGATGATGCAGCTTTCGAGCGCGTTATTAACACCCCAGCCCGTGGCATAGGTGATAAAACACTAAGCCACATTCGTGATTGCGCGCGAAATGAATCATTGCCACTTTGGTATGCCGCAAAAGCTATTATCGAGCAGCAGCACTTATCTGGCCGAGCTGCAAGTGCCGTCACTAAATTCTTAGAGCTTGTTGAGCATATCGAAGATAAGATCAGCGATCTCACTTTAGAAGAACAAGCGAAATACGCCATTCAAACCTCTGGGTTAATGGCAATGTATCAAGCTGAAAAAGGTGAAAAAGGCCGTGCCCGGGTAGAAAACTTAGAAGAGCTTATTAGTGCTTGTGGTCAATATGAACTCCCTGAAGATGAAGAGTTCAGCTCGCCACTACAGGGCTTTTTGGCATATACCTCTCTAGAATCTGGCGAAGGTCAAGCTGACGAGCACGAAGACGCCGTGCAAATGATGACCCTGCACTCAGCAAAAGGCCTAGAATTCCCTCTGGTATTTATGGTTGGTGTTGAAGAGGGCATGTTCCCATCTCAACAAAGTAATGAAGAGTCTGGCCGTTTAGAAGAAGAGCGCCGTTTATGTTATGTCGGTATGACTCGCGCGATGGAAAAACTGTATATTAGTCATGCAGAAAGTCGCCGTTTATACGGCCAAGAAAAATACCACAGCCCATCACGCTTTTTACGTGAAATGCCTGAAGACTGTATCGAAGAAATTCGTATTAAAACACAGGTTTCAAGACCACCTGCAGCAGGTCGTTTTAGTCCATCAGTGACACATGCCGCATTTGAAGATAGCGGCTTTAACTTGGGGCAACGCGTCTTGCATGCCAAGTTTGGTGCAGGTACTGTACTCAATTACGAAGGTAGCGGCGCACAGTCACGTATTCAAGTGAACTTTGATGACCTAGGCAGCAAATGGCTTGTAACACAGTATGCAAGACTTCAAGCCTTATAATGAGTATTTAACAGCACTGTGCAACGAGCTGGTTATTGCAAAGCATCGCCAGCTTGTCATAGTGCAAGGAAGCGAAGCTTGGTGCTATCAGTTTGCAAACCAATTAGCGCTTAAAAATAGCTATGTTTTCAGTAGCAACTCATTATTAGCAAATAGTGAGTTTCCAAAACATGCTCACCAAATTCTTGGTCAAGAGTTTCAAAATGCAATTTTTGATGGTTTTAGCGGCTTATATGCCGATAAATTAGCCGCACTTGCAGGCACCGTAAAAGCAGGAGGTGTACTGATACTATTGCTGCCTGATGACAGTAATTGGCAAGACCCTGCACTCACAAGTATTACCTCCTATGGCCAAGTGATTCAACACAGCTTTTTTAATCAGCGTTTATTCGCCAAGCTAAAGTTGCAGCCACATTATTTTACTGAGCACTCGCTCCCTGCTTACCAATCAGTATCACCAGCAACTGCTGAGATAAATTTTCAGCAACAACAAACATGTGTTGAGCAAATTATTAAAACCGCGACAGGACGCGCTAATCGTCCTTTTGTGATCAGTGCCGACCGAGGTCGTGGTAAGTCAGCGGCTTTAGGACTTGCAGCAGCCAATCTTCAAGATAAAAAAATCCTTATTTGTGCAACCCAAGCCAAAGCTGTACAAACAAGCTTTAAACATTTAGCTGCTGAGCTTGGTGTTAGCAAAGAGCAAAACTGTAAGCAATTAGCTAACCTTAGCTATATTGCGCCAGATATACTGCTAAATGAAAAACCTGATTGCGATCTGCTGTTTGTCGACGAAGCAGCAGCGATTCCAGTTCCACTATTATTGCAGATCCTGAAAAGCTACCCACGAATTGTATTTGCTAGCACTATGGTTGGTTATGAAGGAAATGGACGAGGTTACACGTTACGCTTTTTACATTACTTGCGCAGTCAATTTAAATCGCTAAAGACTATTACTCTGGATGAGCCAATTCGTTTTGCTAAACATGATCCACTAGAAAATAGCCTACGCGAACTATTACTTCTCGATGCAAAGTACCTACACACAAGTAAAGAACAATCTCTCAATTTTGCACAAGTAAGCAAACAACAACTTGTTGATAATGAGCAACTGCTAGGCCAGATAATAGCCTTACTTGCTTTGGCACATTATCAAACCAGTGTTAATGATTTACGCCAATTACTTGATGCGCCTGAATTACAATTGTTTATTTGCACTCAAGCAGATGAGCTCAAAGGCGTCTGCTTGGTTGCTCTCGAAGGTGGACTGACTAAAGATATAGCAGACCATGTTAAAGCCGGTCAGCGTCGTCCGCATGGCCATTTGATGGCACAAACACTTACTCAACTAAGCAAAGACTCACACTTTCTGACAGAGGTCTCTGCTCGGGTTGTAAGAATAGCGATAGCACCCGAATGCCATCAGCAAGGAATTGGCTCAGCCTTATTAAAATTCTGCGAAAGACAGTTAGATAATTGTAGCTATTTTGGGGCAAGTTTTGGTGCTAATGCATCGCTTGTTAGATTCTGGCAGCACAATGGCTTTCATGTCGTAAAACTCGGTTTTAGTCATGATAAGGCAACAGCTGAACACCCTGCTTTAGTGATCAAATCGCTTTGCAAACAAAATAGCTCATTGGTACAGCAACTCATTAATGAGTTTAAGTTAGACATATCAGTGCAATTGTTAGGGCACTTTAAAAGCTTACCTTGGCAGTTAGTTGATCAATTAGTATCGCATTTGCCAAGCACTGCTTGCCCTACTGCATTATCCACTAGAGCAGAGCGGATCATCAGTGATGATTTCAATCTTTTCAATATACAACCTTTACTGTGGCAACTAATATGGCACACACCAATTAGTCTAAAATTATTAGATGAAAATACAAAATTCATCCTTATTAGACTAGTATTACAGCAGACTTCTGTGAATAGCTTTATTTATGAAGCTAATTTTGCTGGCCGTAAAGAACTCGATTCACAGTTTATAACCGCAGTAAAAGGTTGGTATGCTCACTATAAATTACTTAACACTAAAAGTACTCAATGCCCTTTTAATAACCCTGGTGTTGATACCAACAACTAGCTTAGCGCAACATACGCAACCCCCTATAAAGTTAGGCATGTCTACCGCATTAACAGGACCTGCCAAACAAATCGGTGAGCAACTTGCGCTAGGCAGTAAAATTTACTTCGATAAAGTTAACAAAACCCAAGGGATCAATGGCCAGAATATAGATCTTATACTCGCTGACGATGGATATGAGCCAAAAAACACCGTTGTAAATACAAGACAGTTTTTGTACACCGAAAAAATTCACGCGATTTTCGGCTCGATGGGAACACCCACCGCTCACGCCATAAAACCATTACTAGATAGGCACCGCATTCCCTTTCTAATGCCGTTTACAGGCGCTGATTTTCTGCATAATAGCTCAATGCCCAATGTGTTTAACTTAAGAGCTAGCTATCAAGATGAAGCTATTGAGCAGATAAACTATTTGATAAAAGAACGTAACCATCAAAAGATCGGCTTAATCATTCAAGCTGATGAATTTGGCTACATGGTTGAAAGTAACTTAATCACTGCCTTAGAAGAGTTTGGCATCAAACCTATCGAAGTAGCTCGTTTTAGAAGAAATAGTTCAGATATATCGAAAGCGTTAGAAACTCTGAAGCAAAGCGAAGTAACGGCTGTTTGTATGGTAGGAACCTATCAACCGCTAGCCGAATTTATAAATACCAGCTATGAACAAGGTTTCAAACCTGACTTTACATCCGTTTCATTTGTTTCTAGTCACGATTTATTTGCTCTTGTAAAACACCCAGCAAATATAATGGTCACAGAAGTGGTCCCCAACCCTAATAAATGTGAAAACGCCTGGTGTAATAGCTTTAAGGAAGATATCAAACCTTATAATGTGACCCCTAATCGAATTATTTTTGAAGGCTATTTGAATGCAGCAGCTTTAGTAGAAGCCGCAAAAGAATGCCCTACACCACTAAATAATCAATGCTTACTAATCCAGCTAAACAAAACCTTTGACAGAGATAGTGAGCTAGCCGCTCTGTTTAGTGACCCCGATAAAGATAAGATAAAAAAAATCTATCGCTCATACTACAAAAGTAATTAAATTTAACTACAACTAATTAGCAATAATGTTCTATGCTATAAAGACTTAACAAGGCTTTGAGGGAAATATGGATCTGATTAATTTTCGTGTCGGGCAAAAGACCATTTCATTAAAAATTCTCGATATACTTCTAACTGAACGTTATGAAGGAAATTTGACATCTTTGCCGAATGAAAATAAAAGCTTCATTGGTGTAAAAGACTACATGGATACACCCACCCCTATCTTTGATTTAGGCATCGTTTTAAACAACCAATCAACAAGTGATACAAACACTGCACTTTCAGATTTATTAGTAGAACGAGAAAAAGAGCACCTAGAGTGGCTAAATGCGTTGGAGCACAGCTTAGTAACAGGCACTCCATTCACTAAATCAACAGATCCTGATAAGTGTGAATTTGGCCGCTGGTATAACAATTTCAAAACAGATAACGAGGATTTACACAGCATTATTGTTAAGTTCGATGCACCTCATCGTGAACTACATGCTATGGCCAGAGAATTATTAGAGTTACAGAAAAGCCAACCCCAAGAAAAAGTTCTTAGTGTTTTTGAAGAAAAAAAACGTCAGGTATTTAATCAACTCGTCAGATTATTTGAGTCAGCCCGAGAACAAATTATCCTTGATTACAAGCCAATTATTATCTTCACAACAAAAGATGGCATCACGCCTCATATAGGTCTGTTAGTTGACCAAGTTGAAGATAACATAAACGTAAAAAAAGAAGATATTAAACCATTAGAGCAGCTCACCTCTGTGGGTTTCGATGTTGATCCTCAGACGAAAAATATGATGCGTGGTTTAATCAAAATGAAAAATAAACATAGCCTGTTGTTAGATCCAAGCGCAATATTCCGTCCAGAACACCTCATGCGCCATGAAGCTGAAGAAACCGAAGAATACGGGCTTTTTTAGTAGCAAGGGTAAAGTTTAAAGCCTGCCGTAGGTTGGGTAGAGCGAAGCGAAACCCAACACAGAGCTATTAGCTTTCAGCCTTCAGCGATCAGCCGCGCGGTGTGGGTTTTTGGTACTGCGCCTTCCTCTAACGAAGGCTCTAGGTTCTAGGCAAAGTGTACTTGTAGGTATGGCTTTAGCCGTGAATGTGTTTGTTAAGGTCTGAATTCGGCACTGAAGTGCCTCCTACGGGGTTTTGTTGCTGAGGATGACTCTGTACAGGACAACCCCACATTTCAACTGACGGCTGAAAGCTGAAAGCTGACAGCTAAAACGCAAAAAAGCCCGACTCTTTCGAATCGGGCTTTCTTTAATTTGGAGCCTGGCGATGTCCTACTTTCACATGGCAAATGCCACACTATCATCGGCGCTGTTTCGTT
>NZ_JAKGBG010000064.1:0-22881 GCF_021532595.1 Pseudoalteromonas sp. OFAV1 | reverse complement strand
AGCTTTCTAACATCAATTAAGGCTAATTGAATATCGTTTGATTCTAAAATCGGCCTTAAATACAACAAGTCGTACTCCGTCATGCCGTAGATTTTTCCTAATTCAATATTACTTTCACCGTTTTTACAACACGCAATACCTGCTTCTTGGCCATTTGGGAGTGGTACATGGAAAACTTCTTTGTTATCTGACGTAAATACTGCAAATTTCATAAAATACCTTACATTTGTTTTAGCGATACGCTTTTTTATACATGAAATAATAAAGTCTATGGGCTTCTAATTCAATTGTTTTAGACTTTAAATCATAATTCCAGCCTAAACAGCCGGAATTTTAAATTGTCGTCAACACAAGAGGAACCTATGACACTTGGCAACGATTATCTTTACGAGCAAAAGCGAGCGAGCTTCTAATTATCCTTAAAATGTAAGCAGGTACATCTAACGTAGAGTTCAGCACTCTTTCCTCTTCATGTGATAATAAGCCTATGACAGCTTCTGTCCCAATCACTGTTAACGTCAACTTATTCGATTTAGTAGCAAAGTGACTTTCAACTACATAAAAGACACGACCCTGAGTGTCGAGAAGTCGATTATCACCTCGACTTGTACAAACATTATCAAGACTAAATCGACCAAGATAATCAATAACATGCATTTTCATTGTATTTAATGCATTAAGAATGTCTCGACTTACAGCTGCATTAGTACGCTCATGTGACAGAACTTCTTTGATCTCTATAGTTACGTCGTTACAAGCATATTTTGTCGTCACCAATGACTCTATCAACTTTAAATCTGCATCGATAATTTTTGCTTTTGTATTCTGCATTTTCATTACTAAATTTACTGACATGTTACTACTCCACTCTAAGTCCAGAATTTATTTCTATACCAAATCGTTCTTTAATAATTAACCAAGCGTTATCATTCGTATAAATTGAACCTGCATTTATTAGTTCTCTGAGATCATTCTGGTCCATATCTTTATATGACGTAACACTTACATAAAATTGTTGATTGTTAGCAATGGCCGTTTCAATCACTTCTAAAAGTAATTTAAAGTCATTAGGCTCTTCACGACTACCTAAAGGTAGAATTGAACCTAACATTTCAACAAACCAATCATTACTACCATCTAAAGAAAACTTATAGTAATTATTAATTGCTACTAAATTTTCAGTCAATTTCTTTGAAGAAATTTTATAAGTGAACTCATAAACCTCAAATTCCCTCATTAATTCATCTGCTTTAAATACTGCTTCAAATGAAATCTTAACTAAATTCTCTATTTCTAAACTAGAGACAATACTTCGCTTACCTTCTTGCAGATGCTCTATGGATGATTCTGCGTCAAATTCTATGATACCATTTTTATTAAAAGGTAAATCTAAGGGGTATGCATCAATAATACTGCTTGGTAGAAACAACCGCGCCTTTTCGAACTTATAGCTTTGTAAATCCTGAATTAAATTCTCTAAGTTATCACTTGTAACAAATAACTTTATTAAGTCAGTTACGGATAAGCCTATCTCTACTAATTTTACATTAGCGATCAAAACCCCGCTCTTGTCTATGAGCTCAAGGCCTTGTATAGACAAAACACCTGATACTGGATTATAGAGGGCATATTCAAAATCATTATTTACTCTACTAAACTCGGATGTAAGTTCGCGCTTAACTGCCCATTGAAGTGACGCACTTAAAACCACTGACAGCAGAAGCACTAATGCGATTTGTATCTTTAAACTAAACATTAGTTTCATAAAAACAACCTTAGATCGTATGTTATCTCTAATATGGTATAATAATTGTCATTCGATAGGAAATGATTCAAGATAATAAATGACAAATACAAAACAAAAACTTGCTCTCGTTCATAACCTGACTGAAAGTAAACTTAAATTTTCACTTTCATTAGGCGGTATCCCTAACCCTTCAATGGCCGTATTTAATACAGAGTTCCAATTTGAAAATTATGGCGAAATATCATTAATAAAGGACATCTCTAAGCATGACTTTAAAAGTATGAAGGCTTTTGATGCAGATATATACTCTAGCAGAGCCCCAGCCTGTTGCTTTGAGGTCAAAAAAGAAGTAATCGAGAGTTTTAGTGCTGAACTTGATGTTCTTTTACAAGAACCTGAGTTTGGTAAAACAAAACGTCAAATTATCAATTACATTTCACCTGTACGAGGTCGAGGTAGTGATGGTTTTGATGAACTCTGCAATAACTTCTTGTTAAATACTCCTCTCATTACATTGGCATTTTTAAGAGATAATGGTCGAGATTATCAACTACCAAAAAATGCGCCTGAGCATTTATTATCAAAATTTGAACCTCTTTTAAGTGAACTCGCTGATGTAAAACTTAGCAGCGAAAGATTCAATGAAAGTGATCTAAGGCTACTATCAACGATTACCTACAGACATTTACCTCAATTCCTAGAAGAAAAGGCTCAGACACCTACAGCTAAAATAACAATAAGAAATAGGTTTAAAGGCGATATTGATGCGTATAAAGCTAATATAACTAATAGACTTTTTGATGACGTTAATGGCGAACCTAAACTCAATATCTATCATTACAATAGTATCAAACAGATTGCTGAACAGGAACAAGGTAGCCTGACTCACAAGATTAATGTAAAGGTACTTAATTCAGAGTTAGGTCAAATCGCAGCAAAAAATCGAAAGGCTATTGAAATTTGGCTCGAGACTAAATTAGGGGATGCATTTATTAACCCTCACTTTTTCCACTGGGACAAAAATGAAAAAAGGAAAAGGGAAAGTTACACTCTAGAAAACCTTCAAAAATATATGAACCGCCAGTTACATAATGCTGATTTAAATGGCTCTACAACTTCTGCCAGTATCAGATCAATCTTATCAAAACCTATGTCGAGTCTAAACAGCATTCAATTAAAAGCTCATAAGTTAGGTTCAGAAAAAGAATATGATGACACTAAAGAGCATCTGGATAGGCGCCTACTTTCTTTACTAGACGTCATAGATAACGGAATTAGCCCTGAAATAAAAAACTTCGATAGATTCAAGATAGCGATGGAATCAGTTTTAGAATATGCAAAGACTCAAAATGCTTCCAGTTTTACGGAGCATCATAAGTCTTTATCATCCTTTAAGCCTAATGAAGCGTTTATTTCTGAAATTAATTCTCTCTTAAAGGACATTCAATCAGCACCCGTCCACTATTTTGAGGTAAAAAGCAGCGCCCCGTTGGAAGTAAATAACTTTGATGAAGCAATAATACCGAACGATTTACCGGAACAAATCGTTGAACAATTAAGAGAATCTGGACTCAAGATTACCGTTTATAACCCTGAAAATGAATTTGAACGTAGTAGTAAAATTGCTAAATCTGAATTTGTTACCAGTACATTAGATAAACAAGCAGAAAATAATCTATCTATATAGTTAAAATATTAATTAGCTGTGATAGGATTAAACGTCGATAAGATATTTTTTACAAAAAAAGATAAAATAAATATTTACATATACACCAAATTAAGATAATATGTATTCATCGATTTAGAAAAATCAAACTTAACTAACTGATTATATTGGAGAATTTTATGGCTCGTGGGGTTAACAAAGTCATCATTATTGGTAATTTAGGTCAAGACCCAGAAGTGCGTTATATGCCTAATGGTAATGGTGTTGCTAATATTAGTATTGCAACAACAGACAGCTGGAAAGATAAAAACACAGGGCAAATGCAAGAGCGTACTGAATGGCACCGTGTAGTGTTATTCGGCAAACTAGCAGAAGTTGCTGGTGAGTACCTTCGTAAGGGTTCTCAAGTTTATATTGAAGGTCGTTTGCAAACTCGTAAATGGACAGATCAGTCAGGCCAAGAAAAATTCACTACAGAAATCGTGGTAGATATGGGTGGTCAGATGCAAATGCTTGGTGGCGGTCAAGGTGGCGGCTATCAGGGTGGTCAGCAACAAGGTGGCGGCTATCAGGGTGGTCAGCAGCAAAGTGCTCCACAGCAAAGCCAACAAGGTGGTGGTTATCAAGGTGGTCAGCAGCAAAGTGCTCCACAACAAAGCCAACAAGGTGGTGGTTATCAAGGTGGTCAGCAGCAAAGTGCTCCACAGCAAAGCCAACAAGGTGGTGGTTATCAAGGTGGTCAGCAGCAAAGTGCTCCACAGCAAAGCCAACAAGGTGGTGGTTATCAAGGTGGTCAGCAGCAAAGTGCTCCACAGCAAAGCCAGCAAGGCGGTGGCTATCAAGGTGGTCAGCAGCAAAGTGCTCCACAGCAAAGCCAGCAAGGTGGTGGCTATCAAGGTGGTCAGCAACAAAGTGCGCCAGTTCAATCGAATAATCCGATTAATAACGAACCACCAATCGATTTTGATGATGACATTCCGTTTCGCAACTACACAAACTAGTTATAAATCAACAACTTAGAATAGTCATGATATTATTTGAGACTAATAAAACTAAGTCGAGAGGCAACTGCTTAGTCAGTTGCCTTGCTTCATTAGTTAATTTAAATGTTGAACAAATACCTTGTTTTGAGGATTTACCTAAAGGTGAATGGAAATATGCATTACCAAAGTGGTTATTTTCTAGAGGATATCAGCTTGTAAAGCGTAAATCGCCAAGATTAAACGGCCAATACTGTATTGGTGTCGGATTTTATAATGGAGGCCGACACGCAATGATATTTTTGGATGGTAAACCTTTTCATGACCCTGCAAAAGTTAGTGATCACAGAACTCCAATAGTTAGAATGGATATGGAGTATTATTTTTACATCGATAAAATCGAACAATGACAGGTAATATAACCTTATATTACCCGCCACAGAACTTTTTAATTATTTAATTGAGCTTTCTCTTCTTTTACCTTTTCCACTATTTTCTTTTTAGTCGTTTTTTTATCGACTTCATTACTCGCAGTACCAATAGTAACAGTCTTTTGTTCGTTCTCTACGTTTAGCCAGCCACCATCTTTAATTTTAGCCATAACAACTCCATACATTTAAAATTTCAATGAAACTACTAAGTTAACTCTATCCAGTTCAAGTTCACCAAATTGAGTTACCTCATCAGAAATAAAGTCATATTCAATTGTACCCATCTTTTCATATTCTAAGCCTAAAGATATGATACTAGACACACTATAATCAAATCCCACGCCCCAAAGGTAAGTACTTTCTTTTACCCTACCCGAAGCGTTACCAATATTAGCGTTAACTACTCCAACCCCTACTTTCATGTACGGTTCTAACGAACCCAGATTACTGACCTTATACATACCATTCACAAAAATCGATGACGTTAAATCAAAGCGCTCCCTTTCGCTACCACTCTTAAAGTAACCATCGCCACCCATCGTATATTTAATCTCAGACGCCCAGTGTTCAGCAAAGTTATTTCGTAACCCAAATCCAATAGAGTTAACGTTTGCATCTTTGCTAGCTGTTGTTGAACCAGATACTTCAGCATTAGCTTTACCTACGTAAAACTTCAGCTCATTATCATACGTAGCTGCACTAACTCCTGATGCCATAAACATCGTACCCAAAATAAACAATACTTTTTTCATTATATAAACCTGACTTCTTATTAATTGATTCATTAAGATACCACATGGCTGTTTTATTAATAAACTGAAGATGATTTATCTTTTTTTGTGGTAATTATAATTAATGCTTGTTATAATAGGCACTATCTAAAGCAAACAAGGAAAATATAATGATTAGTCGATTATTTAACGAATCTATTAATTCGTCTGGTTAACCATAGTTAGGGTGTGAATTCTTAAATGCGACATGCAGCCTTAACTAAAACAACATTGTCTTGACTTAACTTTGCTAAACGCATACCTTCTTATTTTTATGATAATTACGGTAACTTTATGCTCAAGAGAATCCAAAGCGTACCATTTGAAAATATAGTTTTTCTATATTTTACATTATACCTTTCTACGCCCATCTTCACTTTGCTCTCGCAAATAACAGGGCTTGAGTTCTTATTATTTATTAGTCAATTATCAATACCTCTTTTTCTACTGCTTACTGTATTTGCCGCGATTTGGAAGAAAGACAAAACGACTAGATTTGAATATGCTGGCTATAAAGCTTTTTCTTTAACTATCAGAATTCAACTACTATTGCTTGTTACGTTATGCATGCTATTTTCATACATGGTTTTTAATGCCGGTGATTCAATAGTTAGTCACACCCTAATGGTAATCCTACCTGTCACGATTTATTTTCAAGGTTTATTTGGCATAACTAAGGCATATGTTCTTAACAAACACAACAGCCCACCTTCTCTATCAATAAGTTAGAGAATTATCTCAAAACATAAGATTAATTAAACTTTTCATAGTGATAAGATGGCCTATATAATTAATAAAAGGCCATTCTTATGATAAAAAAATCGATCTTCTTTGCCGCTATGACTATCGTACCATCAATTTCGTTTGCTAAATCACCTCCAATTCCTGATGGATATCAGATTCAAAAAAAAATTAAATTACCTGAAATTCTTCAGCCAAATACGGATAACTTAGAAACCTCTATCCCTAAGCCGGATTTCATAAGAACCAGTCCCACTATTCAGATTGCTATCATACTTGATACATCTGGCTCGATGAATGGCTTAATTGATACAGCAAAAACACATTTATGGCGAATCGTAAACGAATTATCGCTCGCTAACAAAAGTAACACGGATGTTCGTATACAAGCATCTCTTTTAGAGTATGGAAAACAATCTCTCCCGGCATCTACAGGCTACATTCAAGTACTATCTCCTCTAACTTATGATCTAGATAGTGTCTCTGAAAGTTTATTTTCTTTAAAAACCAATGGCGGAGAAGAACTAGCTGGGCAATCAATCAAAAAAGCTATTGATTCTCTTTCTTGGAGTGATCACCCTGATGACTTAAAGGTTATTGTCATTGCAGGGAATGAAAGCTTTAATCAAGGTTCATACTCTTACATCGAGTCTATAAACGAAGCGACTCAGAACAATATTATCGTTAACACTGTTTTTTGTGGTCCCTATAAACAGGGCATTAATCTTGATTGGGAAGATGGTGCAAAGCTCGGTAAAGGGAAATACATGAATATCAATCAAGATCAGGCATACGTTGCGATTAAAACACCGTATGACCATGAGATAACAAAAATTGGAACCGCTTTAGATGAAACCATAATTCCTTACACACAAAAAGGAAAGGAGTTCTTGTCTCGCTCATCTTCTTTAGATAGCAAAAGTAGCAGCATCTCAGAATCCGTGCTTACCGATAGAGTGATTGCCAAGTCAGTATCAAGCAACTACAACCAAGATTGGGATTTAGTACAGATTGCCTCTAAAAACCTTTCTCGAGCATTACAGTTAGCCAAAGAGGTTGATTCATTTCAGGGGTATAGTGAACAAGAAATTGTTGACAAAATTAATGATAAAACTCAAGAACGAGCCAAACTTAAATCATCACTTTCAGAGCTTAACAAACTTCGAACTTCATATATTAATGAAGCACAAAAGAACAAAAGCCTAGAAAGTTTTGGTAGCATTTTATCATCTACACTTAAAGAACAAGCAGTCTCATCTGGGTTTTCATTTAAATAGCAAAATTTAAGCCTCACTCACAAAAGGAAGAAAACTTCTTTTTGTGAGATGCTTTTCTCAAAATCGATTATTTACAGTTACTGAACAACCACACTGATAGTAGCATTAAAAATAAAAAATATGTCTACTTCTAAAAAATACATCGCAATTACTATATGGGCAGCGCTTTTACCTACAGCATCTTGGATACAAAGCATCTCAAACGATGATCTTGTTGTTTCATTTCTTATTATTTACCTCATAACACCCATTATCCTTTGTCAAAAATCAATAATCTCATTTATTGTTTATATATTAAGTATTGATAAAGGTAAGAAACCACATAGTCGCCGCTATAATGACAATTCGAAAGATGTTGAAAAACAGAAGAAGATAGACACGACAGCCTAAATATCTTTTTATGTGATTAACTATTGCGTTCATATCTTTTTTTTGATATTATTTGCTTTGTAAAATATAACAATGTAAGGAATATCTATATGAGCATTCGAGTTATTCGAAACAAACCAAATAAACGTGTTGAAACTTATTTATTCACAACCTGTTCTTCAGGCAGTGGTATTGTTATGATGCTTGATAAATATGCTGCGCACCGTATTAATGATGAAGACGAGCCTGTAGCTCTTGAATCGTATAGTCGTACATTTTCAGTGTCAGATACTAACGGCCCACGCTTCACTGGTTCGAAGTCTAAAGAGGTCATCTTAGAACAAAAGAAAGTTCCTGAAGATGTTAAGCGCGAAGCAATGACTCAACTATTAGAAACAATTGAATTCGTGAACTAATTTATGAAACTAAAAATTCTCTCTGCGACCTTATTTCTGTCACTAACATCGTGCGGTGAGCCTGATATTGATAATCGCTTTAATAAATCCACATTAAGTGTTGAACAGGCGTGTTCTGAAGATCCTTCTATGTGCATTACGTTTAAAGATGATTCGATGTGTAAAAGTCAACGAGCTGACTTAATTGTTGGTAACAGGTTGCTAGCAAAAGAACCCTCTGGACAGTATGCATATCAACAACTTGTCATTATAGAGAAATTTTTAGAATGTTCCAAAAGAGCTAGCCTTATTGAGTATGTCCCGGCTAATGTCCGATTCAACAAACCTGAAAGTCAAATGACAGCTAAGGAAATTGAGTCTAAACAGAAGTATTCGGACTCGATAAAGCAGCGAAAGAAAGACAAAGATATGAGTTACCTATCCGGGATTAAATTAAAAGCAATGCTTGAAAGTGATTATTCTGATAGTAATAACCCATACATGCTCTACTACAAATGGTCGCGATTACGTGATGATTCTGCACGAGCTCAATTTATTGATGGCTATAAAAATGGTCTCAAGTATAACTCAGACCTATTATTTCATGTCGCTGAGTACTTAATTACAGTTTCTGACGAAGCTGCTATCGAAGCTTTAATAAAAAGTTTAGAATCTTATCCTAAAAAATCTTATGGCCCTAAAAAAGGTGTTCAAAAGAGTGGTGATACAAACCATATTTCTTCAGATGATGGTCATTACCATTTTGAGATATTTAGAGCCCTTGTAACGCTTTACTATAAGAATGGAGAATATGAACGAGCGTTTATTTTTTCGAATTTACTCCTTTTAAATAATGATAAAAGTTCCGATCACCAAATGATTCTACTCCAGCTTGGTAATAACGAAGATAAAATATCTGAACTTGAAGATATTTCTAGTAATGTTGATGATTTTCTTAAGGACGGTTTATTTAACTCCTTCTACATTGAATCAGCTATGCTTAGCTTTTAGTAGCCTTAATAATAGTCACAGATAAGGCCCTGTCAGATATCAAATTGATGTAAAAAGCATAGAGTTACAATTAATTAGCTCTATGCTTTTAAACCGACATTCGTAATAATCTATACACTTAGATTTTCATCTGGGCCTTCGTTATGATAGTACATTACACAGTCTCTCCAAGCGCCTCTAGCCACCCTGAGCGCTTTGTTTGTAGTTCTTCTCTCTTTATGTAATACATCATTAATTTTATCCACAACATCATTCCTCATATCTTTATCTAAGATCCTTGGAATAATCTTATTAAATAACGAGCTAATACTAGACATGTAACCTTGATCAACATTCTGATTGTCTTTTATGTGCCTTGCCATTCGTTCTATTTTATCAAGCGCAAATGTGTACTCATATTGCTCACACTTTCTTGCTAAAAAATTAAGATCTAAATCGTCTCGACCTGACAGAACATTGGCTACAGCAAGTTCACCTCTTTTCATAAGTTCAGTTTTCTTTTCAAAAGATAACTTAAAATCAAGTGTCCCTACATCACCTGTATTAATTAAAACTGTTCTATTTAAATCTTGAGGTAAATATTGACCTCTGTGCCTTTTTCTAGCTAATGAATCTTCAATTGACACTGGCAATAAGCTTCTGTTCTTAGAGTTGCTAAGCTCGTTTTCTAAAACTTGAGTTCTAAAACGTAAATTATTTATTCGTATATCGACTTTCTTTAGTTCAGCTAGTGACTCGCTACGTAATTGCTCAGCTATTATATTACCTTTTGTTTCCTTTTTGACGACGTATTGTAGCTCTTGCCGTCTATCAACATCATGTTTTATTACTGCTTTAACAAGTTCAATTTCGCGCTCAATTTCATCCTTTTTACGTGGATGTATCAGTAATTGATAGATATTGTCTGCTGACCTCATTTTCTTTTCATCAGCGTAAATAACACACATCGTTTCTTCAGGCTCGTATTGGTCATCAAACACTTGAATGCTTAAATTGCTGATAACGCCGCCATCTGCCCCAGAATATTCCTTGCCATTGACGTTAAACTTATATGAGTTAAAAATTCCCGGCAGATTCATCGAAACTCTGACTGCATCCGCAATAGCCATTTTTGATAACTCAGGATGCTTATGAGAGACGTCATAATGTTTATATCTATGATAATCAGCCATCAAGAAGCTAGATATTTGTTCCTTTACAGGTAACTTCACAGCAATTGTGCAATAAAACTCTTTAAACTCATCAGGCCTTATGTCATGAAGCCTTTTTAACTGTTCAAAGTTAAGGTTACGAAACTCACTACTTGAAGGTGTAGATGTACCAAATACCTTATTTAAAATAGACTCAGGTAGCTTTCTTAATTTTGCTTCAATGAGGTCTCCAAAGAACCCTACTATTAGGTCTTCATTGTTAGAATCTCTCAATGAAAACTTGATTGACTGATCAACCGTTGGGTAAAGTTGCTGAAAATACCGCTCTCCGACAGGTCTTTGAAGCTCTGTCATTCTTGTCGCCAAACTAACAGCTGCTTCCTTTGATTTATCATCTAGTCCGTTAATGAAGATTCCTTCAAGGTCTAGCCTCTTGCCAGAATCGCTAGACAAAGGAGTAATTAAATTATCATAAATTTTTGATAGAACATTCAGTCTTCTTTTAGAAATACTATCTTCTGTATCTTCAGACATTTTCCTATTGTAGTATGAAACAACAGGTTTACTGATAGGTTCTGGGAGTAACCCCTTTTTAGCACTACTCAAAAATAATTCCGTTATTAAATTACGGTGGAAGTCAGCTGCATAAGCATTGTCACTAAATGGCTTTAAGGGCTTTAACTTTACGCCATCAGACATTTCATTCATTGCATTAATTGATAATCTAGAATTCTTGGTAAAAAGGCCAAACTGATTAGTGAGTACAATTTCTTCTAGTTCATCTGAGGTATAACCTACGGCCATCATAGAGCCAAGAATCGCCCCCGCACTGGTCCCAGCAATTCTCTTTAACCCATTAACTCCCGCACTATCTAAAGCTTTTGGGATCTTTGCTAGGGAAAATCCTTTAGCTCCGCCACCAGCTAAAACTAAATTTTTTAGACTAGAGCTATTTAGTCTAGATGACCTTTCTCTGACAAATTGACTCATTATTTTTTTTGCTATTTTAATTTTATCTTCTTTTGTACCTTTTTCTTTTACTAGATCTAGAAGGATAGCAACACCTTCCCTTTGTTCTTCATTAAAATTTGCCTTATAAAGGTGCGTAAATAACTTATTATTGGGTAGTTCTGGCTTATTGACACAGTAAAATAATGTCTGGTTTATTGCTTTAAACTTTCTTTCTGTAATGCTCTCAATGTCGGTTTCTACAAGACGCCCTAATGCATTAATTACTCTTGACTTTACATCGGTATTATCACGCATTTCTTTTATTGAACCGACATGCTTTGACAAGCTTCCATGTCTTAGATCAGTGTCATTCAAAATGTTATCAAGTCTTTGTAGCAACCTATGTGATGTTACTAGCTTTTTATTTAAATACTCTCTATTAAGGCTCATAAACGTATTTTTATTGTTATTTATGTCTAAATTATACCATATCAACGTGTTTATAATTTTGAGCAACACTTGCATTCCGTTGTATAGGCCATATTATTAGCAATATATAGAAATAATTTTTGTAGGCATTTATGAATGATAAGCTAAAAGTTGGCGATACCGGCCGGGTTTTTCTTTTCAATAAAGACAATACGAATCAACCTCTCTTTGTAGAGGGTGTCGTGCAGTCTATTGACAATGATTCGTATCAAATGTTGTGTACAAAAGACGCGAGTATATCTAGTCAAGATGAAAGCGAGGACGTAGTACGTTCGATATCTAGAGAGGGTGAAGTCATTAAGGTCCCTATTTCTCCTGATGAAGGTGATTTCCCTTCGAGAATTGTAAAGCTTTGAGTGTTAGCCTTTTTTGTTATCGAAATACTCTAGCCATTGTTTAGTTAGCGTGGTAAAGTCAATACTAACTAAACAACAAACAAATCGACATTAGGTAATTTCAGTGACTGTCAGTGATATTAACTCTTTTAGAGAAAACATCCTTCGAAAAGTGAAAGACAATACCCTTGTCCTGCCTACTCCACCAAAAGTGGCGCTAAGAGTCCAGAAAGAGCTCAAGGAAAATCCTGATATAGACGCGCATAGTCTGTCCAAGTTGATTATTACCGATACTGCGATTGTTGCATCTGTCATGAAAGCAGCAAATGCTGTAGGTATGAATGGAAAGCAAAAGTTCAAAACTTTACCTCATGCCATTGCTAGAATCGGATTAGACCGTATTCGAGGCCTTCTTTTCTCTCTTGCAATAGAGCAAATGTTTCTAACTAATAGCTCTATTGCAACAGCTAAACTTGAAAAGACTTGGGACCAATCGATAAATCTAACAGTAAATGCATTGGCATTCATTAATTTACATTACAATAAAGACATGACTAGGCACATTAATCCTGATGTACTTACGCTTGTTGCCATTTCTCATAGAATTGGTCATTTACCAATTTACTCAGAAATCTCAGAGCTTAGTTTTGATACTGATGATGATTACTTTATCGCTGAGTGCGAGAACAAACTAAATCCTATTTTAACGAAAGCTATCTTGCTCAACTGGCGAATGGATGCAGAAATTGTTCGTGGTGCTGTTGGTTGGCAACTACCTAATAACGCTTCACCGATCTTAAATTATGCAGACATCATTCGTCTAGTATCTATAAGACTTGGCCAATTTCCCTTTGATAGAAACATCAAAAACCAGATTTGGGATCAAGCACTAAAGGATGAGATTATTCCTTCTAACAACTTTTTTGATACAAAAGAATTTTCTGATAAATGCGAAGAAATAAAAAAATTACTTCAATAGTAATTAACATTTAAAAATCATATCGAGTCTTTTTTTTGATAAATATCTCATTAGTTGTTAAAAATTAAGTAAACAAAATATTAACTCTCTCCTATATTCCTGTTATATCTAGAAAATATACAGGAATTTTTTTTGCCGATCATTTTCACATTTAACATTATTTAAATAAAATTATTCAAAATAGAAACACATGTTTACCACTTTGGTAACTTTGCTATTTAGACTTGCACACTCTCGGAGTTAGAAATAAAGTTGAAATATGACTAATTTTTATCCTTTATGTATGAATCATGAACTAGAAACATGCCTTAAGAATAAATTCGTAAGAAAGTCTCTTATTCTATACGGCAAAATGCTCCTATCAGCACATTCGCTTTATCAAGAGACGGATGCATGTGATATTGAGCAAAACAAACTAGTTCGTTCTGACTTTAATTCTCTATCACCGTTACAAAGAAATTTCTTATCTTTATACCAACACAAAGATGCGTTAGTAGAGAAATTAAAGAAATATAGCTACCCAATCCTTGATAAAGCAATTGCAATAAAAACCGAAAATGTGACAGATATTCTAGCCATTAACAAGATTGTTAAAGGTGTCAGCGAACATGCTCTAATTAAACCTAAGTCAGGTTATGTAGTGATTATATCACAGACAAAGGATAACCCTCTGATTATGTCTGAGCTAAGCAAAGAGCGTTCATTACAGGGGTATGGTTATAAGAGGATTGATATTCAACCTATAATTTCTGGCATGTCGGGACCAAAGGAAGCTTGTGAAACATTGAAAAACTTGTATAAAATTGATTATTCAATGAACATGAAGGTCGATAATTTGGAAAATATGCCATCTATTGCTCCCCACTAGTATTCCATCTTTAAAACAACTGTGCTAAGTTATAATTTCAACTATATTATGTTCTATATAAGGAATCATATAATGATTAAAATTACATGTCATGGCTTTGAGCAAACTAGCTCTATTAAGGAAAATGTTGAAGATAAGTTTCAAAAGCTAAACGAACGATTCCCTCTTTTGAATGCAAAACTTACTATTTCAATTACAAATAAAATCTTTACTTGTCAGCTTTCTGTTCACTCAGCTGATCTTGGTGACGTTCAAGCCTCACAAAAGTCTGAAGACTTTCATTATTGCCTGAATAACACATTCAGAAAGGCGAAAGAGATTCTGAACGAAAACAAAAATAAATTTTCGCGAAAAGGCAATACTGCCACTAAAGAACTTTCTATCGACATTCAAGAAAGTGATAATGATAAGATTCCTGTAGAAGATATTGCAGCATAAAAAGATATTTACATCAAAAGCCAGCATTTAGCTGGCTTTTTAAATAAAAAGGCAAAAAAATGCATGGCATAATCATTCAAAAGAGACTACTCGAACAGAATATTATCCCTCAAGAGGCTGTGCCAGAATTTGAACGTCTAGGCATGATTGTTTCCATTATTGATCTAGATATGTTTGATGAACTTATTGGCCATATTGACTCTAACGTACAATTTTGGACTTCAATTTCAACGATAAAAATGCAAAGATTTATCTCTAAGTTTTTATCTAAAAACACTGCGCATCACCTTCCCCTTTTTTGCAGTGAATTACATTACTACTCCAAATATATTCATCAAGTTCCGCCTAAGTTCCGCCTAAACAATAACGGCCTAATGCTCCCTCTAGCAGAAATAAAAAATATTTGTTTTGATCATTTATCAAAATATTTAGGGAGCTATCAGTGCCATATCCGGCCTGATAACGCATTAAAAATAGCAGAAGCGCAAGTGATCAGTATCAATACTGAGAGTATTGATAATTTTATTAACGACACCCTACAATTTTCATCAGCTAGTGAAACATCCATATTCTGGATCTTCCCTAGAAAGGATATCGTAGCTGAGTACCGGTTAGCTATAAGAAATAACAAAGCCATAGCATCTAGCGCTTACCCTCATGATATTCTTAAGCCAGATGACATCGAAAAAACTGTTCCTGATGATGTTATTAGTTTTGGCAATATGGTAGCCCGAACTATCAATATTTCTGATGAAATTTACGTTATGGACATTGCACGAGACACTAAAGGGCAACTGTATTTTCTTGAGCTTAATTGCATGTCCACATCAGGTTGGTACAAAATGAATGTACAAACTCTATGCTCAAATATTAGCGACGAATTATTAAAAGCTATTGGAAATTATTTTTAGAATATTGAAGTACGTCACACTTATTGCCAACTTTAATTGAAACTGGAATCAATTATTCGTAAGCTTATCGTTCAATTAAATGTACGGTATCTATATGAAATTACAATTCTTAGGCTCAGGTAGTTCAAGCGCACTGGATCTTGGCAATGCTAGCGCCGTGCTTGAACATGAAGACAATAAATTATGTATCGATTACGGATTTTTAACTCACTCAGCCTACATTTCCAAGTATAATTCGTTACCTGAAGCTGTATTTATAACACATTTGCACATGGATCATTCAGGTGGTTTAGAAGCTCTATTCTACGCAGCGAAAATTAGGAACTCTGGTCCTATTAAACTTTATATTAGCGCTAATCTTGTTCCCAGACTACATGAAATATTTGCAAACAATATGGACCCATGGGCCAATGAGGCTGTTAATTTTTGGGACGTTTTTCATCTAATACCCGTCTCAAATTCATTCTTTTGGGAAGGTTTAAGATTCAATGTCTTTAGCGTCAGACACCACACACCCAACAGTGCATATGGCATTCAATTGCCGGGTAAGTTTGTATTTACTGGTGATACGCGCCCTATACCTGAAATTCTTGGTCACATCGCAACTAATAATGAAGTTATATTTCACGATGGCAGCAAGCATGGAAACCCCAGCCACAGCGGTATAGATGAAATCATAAGTTCTTACCGTCAGGATATATTAGAACGAATTCATGTATATCATCACAACAAACCAGAAGATATCGACTTTATAGCCAAATATGGCCTTAAGGCAGTTATGCCTAATAGCACTTACGAGGTTTAATGCATGATCAAACCAGATTTTTTTATTGACTCAAGCAGCGCTTCTGAAATAAGCCAAGCATTAACTGAAGTTCCCTACTATGGCGTGATCGGCAAGCACACTTCTGAACTTGAATTGCATGGTACGTTAAAGACATTTAGTTTCATTTTATACTCAGGAAAATCATATATCAGAGCTCCTGAGAACCCTGATTTTGGGATTGCGATAACAATGAAAGATAACGGCGTTGTCATCGACCAAATAGGCTGTAACGTCAGCCATGATGAGCGTGTAACGCTATTCTTAGAATTATGCCAAGCATCGAGTATCGATGCCATTCATGACTTCATGTTTAAGTATGGAAATGAATCTCTATACAGAGGACAACTAGACTAATGCAACTCTTAGATAAATTACTGAACCTGTTTACTACTAAGCCATTCAGTGCATTAACATTAAGCTCGCAGCTTAAAAAGACACCCTGCACCCTTAGCAATAAGCAAGTTGAGTTACTTAAGCATTCCTTGTCATGCAAAACTATTACTAAGTCTCACTGCTATGAAATCTTAGCTAAGCACGGCCAATTTCGTTTATTAACAGAATTATTAGATGACCTTGATTTAAACTTACTAACAAAACTTAGTTGCCCAGTTGCCGGTATCGACATATCACGGACAAGACGTACACCAATTGAACACGCACTTATTTACTCGACTGAAGATTCTTTGGGGTTTTTGGACGCGGTCATGTCAAAATTAGTGGATATAGAATGTTCGCCAAATTCTATTTTCGAACACATTAACTTATTTTTGGTTTCTGTACACACTGGCGAAGAATTTGAATTAAATAAAACATCAATTCATTCAACTAAAATTAGCAACATTCTGACTCACATTGTATCTAAAAAAATTCCTCCACATTTTGGGACACCATGGGTTTTAATTCGCGCTGTAATAAATAGTTCTAGTACTAGCGTAGTAACTGATGAATTAGTCGAGTTCATTACGAACAAATCAAAGAATGTTAACTTTAGTCAAATACAACCAAGTAATGAATGGGAAAGCGAAATTCCACTAATAATTAATAAAAATAATTTACCACTAGTCATTTCATTACTAAATAATGGTGTATTCAAAAATTGCGACCACATCCTTACAGAGTTCTTAGAGAAGAGCATAGCTATTTCTAGCAAAGATTTATTGGACAGTACTTGCGGTGAGTTTAGTCTTGATACACAAACGATATTTCATAGTTTCTGGTTTGTAAAAAATATCATCACTAAAAGCAACACTACATTCTTCAAATACATTATTGAAACAAGAATTAAAGATAAGTCTATTTTCACAATTAATGAAATTATTCGCCAATCCATTACAAAAGCATCAAAAGGTACTTTTAAACAAGTCTTAATGTTGGCGGAAGAATATTATAAAAAAAATGAGTTTGATGATTTCATCTCTAGTTGTGTAAGTGGATTAAGAAATTACATCGATAAAAACGGTGAAGCATCTCAAAGCTTTTCATATACCGACAAGTATAAAGTTTTATATCTACTCAAAACTCTTGAAAGGCACAGTGAATTAGAGACGGTAAGTAAAAGCGTATGGGAGGATATTGTTTTATCGTACATTACTAGCTGTAACTTTACAGGCTTTAGTTTCTTGCTTTCAAAGATAGAGGTTATTACAGGCCCAGACTTTAAGCGCGATATTTATAATAAAATCATAGTTAGGCTTAGTGCTTTCCTTTACCTCGCTAATATTAGAAAACATCGACAGATAGTTGACATACTCGAAAAGTCAGAAGTTAAATTCGACCAAAACACTTTAGACTTAGCATTATTTGAAGCAGCTAAAAGAAATTTTGAGGGAAATTATCTTTTCACTTTCTTGCTAAGATTGGGGGCAAACCCGAACAAGAAGTTTGAGATCAGCCCAGAACTGATGGGCAACTGCTTAACAGCAGCTATATTTGAAGAGCAATTCACTAATGTAAATTTACTCCTAGAGCGTGGCGCTTATTTCGAACAAAATACAGTATCTCAGTTTGATATGAGTCACAATCTAATTAGCTTTGCCAGCTTATTCACAAACCTTGGATTGCCATTACCTGATTCAGTGCCGGATGACGCTATTTTCGCATATTTAAGAAAGTACACGTGGCATGATGTCATAGAAGGTGTAAAGGAAAAGGATTCTATACACTTATTTGCTCTTCTGCCTCGATATTTCAAGTTTTATGACATATCCCCTATTGAGTATTTACAAAGTTGCTCAGAATGGCATAGACCAATCACGCTCAAATTAAGTCAGCAGGTTCCTTAAAATGGCTTACAAAAAAAGAAGATGGAAGCAACGGCACAAAGAAAAATTTACTGCACTACTACATGCGTCTAAACAATGTGCTTTGGATATTAATTCTATGCTGGCCATAAAAAAGAAGATGGATGAATTTAAGCGAAGTAGAGAAAAAACTATAAAAGCCAAAACCGATATCTTTTTATGGATGGAGTGTGAAATTTTCCTAGATGATATGGTGTTAGTGCCACACCACCCGAAAAATCATCTAGACGAAAAATGCACGAGACTGGTTAGTCGATATGACATGATAAAAGCACTAACCATTAATGAATACATTCATTTTAAAAACAACCTACCTGAGTCTAATAAATGCTATTCTGATCTTTTTGAACCTAAAAATGACGCAACACTTGGTCTATATTAGAAGCGATATCAATTGAAATCGTCGCTTCTAATAACCTAAAGGCGCTCACCCCTTAACTCAAGAAGAACTATTGATGGCTCTTTGAACGCGATCTTTTGCTTTATCGCATAATTTATTGCTACTTCGGATATCATCAATTGTTAATTGAAACATACCTACAAGTCGATTTAGAGGTTCATGTTCACGTACTGTATTTAACATATTAAAAATAATATCGTCATCTAGTTGCATTACATATAAAAAGCTGGCCATTCTTCTAACTGGCGTAATTTGATACGTATCAATATTTGTAAGGGCTTTAACAGGTGTTAGTTCAACAAAGTCTGCTTTTTCAATCCAATCAGGGACTAATTCAATAATTTCATCTTTCAAATCTGGGAAATAGCGGAATAGAACAATAAGCCCGGAAACATGATCTCTATGTGGAGACTCAAAGCACTCTTCAATTATAGAAATAGCTTCATCAACATCGTTAGGTCCGACTTCAGACTCTTTCAATTTAGAAATTACCTGTAAAGGCTTTTTAAGTAACTCCACCCAACATGAACTTTCGTTCTTACAATCAATGGCGCCAATAAACTTTTTCAGCGCCTGCTCTTCTCTTTTAAGACCTTCATATGAAAGCATAGAATACCTCTTATATAAACACATTACGTTAGTTATAAGAGGATTATATGTAACATTAAGACTCGGTCAATCAAATGGCCTTTTATTTTTTACTTGTTAGTTAGTTTATCTAAAATCATTTTTTTGACCTTAACACTCACCTTATTGGAGTGTTGCATTAATTCTTGGAATGATGGTTTATACTCTTCAATAAGAAAACTTAATTGATTTTCACTCTTCACCAAATTTAAGTAATTTTCAAGTGATTTACTTTCAATATGATAATTAACAAATGGTGCTTGGTAACTAGTATCCTTCATTTGCATTAATTTACTCAGATCACTACCAGCATCTTTAGCAAAATAAAAATCCATACCGGTGATGTTCTCAATTATTTTTATGCTTTTTAAAATAGCAGCCAACTCGTGTTTTGGAAATTTTGCTGAATAAGAACTGTTATTAGATAAATCCTTGATTATTAGTGTTAGGTAAGAATGCACAGCTTTAGGCGAAGATAGTAAGTCTTTTATGAACTGATTGTTCTTATACTTAAACATCCGTACTAAATTTAAGAGCGATTTAGCTGGATCCTTATCAAGTTCAAAAGGTTTCTGGCCCTGAATATTTACAACTAAAGCATTTTTTTTACTATTCCAACCATATCTCGAAACATGAACATTATCGCTTTTCTTTACACGGTAAGTTAAGCCAGCTAAGAAATCTTTTAAAAGAATATAATGAGCTGCACTAAAAGCTGAGTCATTGACTTTTTCACTCCCCGCAGCTTCAACTAGCCAAAATAAAAAGTATGGTGATGAATTTAGCGCTTCATAAATAGCTTCATGTTCTAAGAATGAATCCAACTCGTTTCGTTCTAATAGAATTTCAGTCACCCACTGAGAAAGAGCTAAATTATTATCGAATGATACCGTTGTAAAATTCAACTGTACTTTATCCATGACAGAACAAATAATAGCGTCATAGATATCATCTAAATCCTCATCATTCGCCAAATCCAAGAGATGATTAAACAGTTCTTTATTTTTCGCCTTAGCTGCAACAGCTATCAAACTGATTGGCGTATCATACGAAACCTTGATGCTTCTTTCTGAATACATTGTCTTTAAACTTGGCTCAATACGCTTGAATGATTCATATACATCTACAATTAGATCTTTACTTCTACTCGCTACAAGATAAGTAAAAATGCCACGTAGCTTATCAGCATCGAGATAAGATACATGAGTAAGGTCACAGTTAATAAAAGCACTAGAATTCTCTGATATGAACTCTAATAACTCATCGTTATAGAAATCTTTATCTTGTATGAGGGAATATGTTAGACATCTTAAAGCATTACCATTGTCTTTAATAACTTCCAGTGCGTGATCTTTTATCATTTCAATGTTCATGTGATATTCCAATATCGATTCAACTTTCAACACAAATATTATACCTAAAATATCTTTTTTTGCAACAAATAGATATCTCTTTTTTGCCTTAGCTTATGTATTGCTTTCCACTTTTTTATTTTGTATAGTCTTAAATGAAATTTAATTAAGATCCTTTATTTACGGAATACAAAATGGTTACAGTTAAAACGCTTATTGCTAAAAACGACTTTAAGGAACAACTAGTAAAAGAAATCATCGCAGAACTGGAGATTAATGTTATTAAGTCCGGTACTACAGAGTTCTTGTCTAATGATGATGCTGCACTTGTTCGCAATAAGTACACTCAAACCCACCTAGCTGCAAAGACAGCATAAACTCAACATTTTAAATAACCACGTAAGGTATTATTATGAAATCTAAGCTCATTGCTTCTATTACAGTTGCACTCGTTTTACTTTATTCTGCTTGGGGTGTGTACATCTCATTGATGCCAAAACAAATTGACCCTATGCAGGCTACGCAAGAACATGTCTCAAATGACATTACTCGTAAAAATTTACCGCCTTCAGGGGCCGTTTTTACATCTACCCTCGTAGAACTAATCGACAACTTATTAGAAAAAAATGGTGGTTATGTATCTAACGATTTAGCCGTTAAAGCAAAACTATACGATAATATGCCAAACATGGAACTTGGCATGATTTATATGATCCGAGATGCCGTAGACTTGCTCCGCTCAGACTTCTCTCGTTCTCAGTCGCAATCAAAAGAAGATGATAATCTTAAAAAAGCGCAACCGGCAATGAACATAGATAATAAATCGTGGATTTTTCCTGCATCTGAAAGCTCATATCGTGAAGCTTCTGAGCATATCCTGCTTTACCTAAAAGACATGGTTGACCCTACCAAACCTGATGTACAATTTTATACACGAGCTGACAACCTTGTTAAATACTTCGATAAAGTAAATCAGCGACTAGGCGCTATGAGTCATGCTTTAATTGAGAATGTAGGCCAAGAACGTATTAATACAAACCTTGCAGGTGACTCAGCAGCACGAGAAACAACGTATACTCGACGCACAGAAACTGTTCAGCACAGTTGGATGGAGATTGATAACGCATTCTACGAAGCTCGTGGTAGCGTCTATGCTCTTATCCCACTACTGAAGGCTATTCGTATAGACTTTTACGAAGTTCTAGAGAAAAAGAATGCGATTGCTTCTCTTGATCAAATCATTCTTGAAATGGAAGAAACGCAGAAAACTGTTTGGTCACCTGCTATTATGAATGGTTCAGGCTTTGGCTTGTTTGCCAATCACAGTTTAAGTATGGCTTCTTATATTGGCCGCGCAAACGCAGCAATTATTGACCTAAAAAACCTACTTGAAAAAGGTTAATTAGGACTTCTTTTATGCTTATCCACAGCCTTGTGGATAAGCCCTTTTACTTGCATTATTTAATAGCAACAAAATAACAATAAAAACAGTATGATACATCATTTTGCAATGCTTTTTCATCATATTAATAAACCATGAACACATGTTCGCCGCATTCTCGCTTGCTTTAGCTGCGAGTCAAGGCGAACGGTCTTGACTTTTGGTTAGAATGAATTACAGTATACTGTATATTTATACAGCAATCAGAGATTGAGTTGTTAACAGGCATTAAGCTTCGTGCAAATCCAACATCACACCAAAAGCAGGTATTAAGTCAGTGGATGGGCTGTGCGCGTAGTATTTGGAATGCCAAAGTCGATGAAGAAAGGTATCACCGTACTTTTGCACGTAAATATTACCCAATCGGTACTTATGCCCCTATTGATCAAAAAGCATCGCACTTCAAATCAAAAGAACTATCGCCTT
>NZ_JAKGBG010000063.1:0-24244 GCF_021532595.1 Pseudoalteromonas sp. OFAV1 | reverse complement strand
ATTTTTTGCTAAATCAATCGCAATAACGTTAAGATTCACCATGTATGGACTCCTTTTGTAAAAGTTTTGTCGCTTATTACGTTACCCCCCTGTGGGAGGGGAGTCCATACATCTCTGTGGTTAGAAAGAGATTACAATTAACTGATGTACCCTTATTCATCTCTCTGTGCGCATAAAAAATCCTACGGGCTGATTTAAGATTAAGAGCACTAACAGATGCTTTTAGGGCGCTTTCCAACTTTAATTTGTACCTTTTTCAATTTAAAAATAACAACTTACTGATTGCCGTAATTACAATTTATCTGTAACTTGTGTCGCCCATTTCGCTACGCACTACTATAATATTAAGCGAAATCAACATTTTCATACTAAATACTAGGGATACACAATGAAAAAACTTCCTATTGCATTGGCTCTATGTGCTGCTTTTGTGTCTGCAAACACAATGGCAGAGGTTCGCATAAATGGCTTTGCTTCTATTGTTGGCGGTAAAGCCCTTGACGACGACGCAACGCTTTATGGTTACGATGATGATATTTCGTTTAAAAACGAAAGTATGTTCGCATTACAGTTTTCTGCAGATTTACAAGAAAAGCTAAGCGCTACGGCACAAATTGTAGCGCGTGGTAGCGATGATTTTGATGCTGAGTTTGAGTGGGCTTATTTAACCTATGAGTTCAGCGATGAGCTACAAGTGAGTGCTGGTAAAATGCGTGTGCCTTTTTACCGTTACTCAGACTTCTTAGACGTTGGTTACACATACCGTTGGGTTCGTCCGCCGCAATCTGTTTATAACCTTCCGTTTTCAACGTATGAAGGCCTGAGTCTGTTACACAACACACAATTAGGTGATTGGGATTCAACCGTTCAAGTTATTTACGGTAGCTTCGATGGCAACATTGCTGTGGTATCGGTTAATGGCGATACAGAGCTTAATGATATTGCTGGTATCAACTGGACGATGAGCTACGACTGGTTCAGTGCTCGTGCTGCATACTTTGTAGCAAACACAACAATTGCAATCGAAAACGACACCGATGCAGGTGTTGCGCTTAATGGCCTTGAGCAAACGCTAAGAGCTGCGGGCTTTGTTGATCAAGCTGATGATATTGCTGTTAACGAAGATGATGGCTCTTTCTTCGCTGTGGGCTTTTCGATTGATTACAACGACATTCTATTTGATGCTGAATACACTGAGTTTGAAGTAGAAAACAGCGCCCTTGCTAAACAAACTCAATACTATACCTCTGTTGGTTACCGTATGGATGAGTGGATTGTGCACTTAACTTACGAAAATAACGACGACAAACACGATAGCAACCGCTACAACGCACTACCTGCAGTACCAGCTTTAAACGCAGGTATTAATCAGGTGCTTGAGGGCGTAAAAGCGAAGAGCAATGTGTATACCATTGGTACTCGTTATGACTTCCACCCATCAGCTGCTTTAAAAGTAGATTTCAGCCGCTTTAAAGATGATATTACAGATACAGAAACCGACGTTGTTGCTGTTGCTGTTGATTTAGTTTTTTAATTGGAGTTTATGATGAAAAAATTATTAATCGCTACAGCACTCACCGTTTGTTCGCACGCTGCATTTGCTGATGTTGCTGTTATTGTAAACCCTGCAAATGGCAATGCTATTGATGAAGGAACTATCAAAAAGATTTACCTTGGCAAAGCAAAGTCGTTTGATGATGGCACCAAAGTAAACCCGGTAAACCAAGACGGCAACAGCGTAAGCGACGAGTTTAACGATAAGGTGGTTGGTAAGTCGAGCAGCCAGCTTAACGCTTATTGGTCAAAGCTGGTATTTACAGGTAAAGGTACGCCACCTGAAAAACTAGCAAACGATCAAGCTGTTATTGATTTTGTTGCAGCCAATAGCGACGCCATTGGTTATATCGATGCAGCAAAAGTAACTGATAAAGTTAAAGTAGTAGGTACTTTTTAAGTGCTAGCTTAAATACTCACTACGTTAATAAAAAACCAGGCGATGCCTGGTTTTTTATGCGCATAAATTACTCAACTTTAAATTTTGCAGTGGCGTCGAGTAACGAATCAGAAAGGTAATGAAGGTTCTTCGCTACATCACGTACCGCCGAGAGCGAATCCATTGTTTCTTCAAACGACATATGCATATTCGACACGTTCTCAACCACCATACTTGCCACAGATGTTTGTTCTTCGGTGGCTGCGGCAATCTGAGAGTTCATGCCGTTAATTGATAATATCTGCTCAGAAATTTTATCAATAGATTGCCCTGTATTCTCAGCAGCTTCAGCATTGTTTGTAGCCATATCTCGGGCTGAGTTCATAGCAGTTACCGCATCGCTTGCTGCGGTGGTTAGCGTTGTAAGTAGCTCTCTGATTTCGTTAGTTGAGTGTGATGTTCTTGAAGCAAGCTCACGCACTTCGTCAGCAACAACCGCAAAACCACGGCCTTGTTCACCTGCACGCGCAGCTTCAATAGCCGCATTTAAAGCAAGTAAATTAGTTTGCTCAGCAATCGAAGTAATGACGTTTAAAATTTGCGTTACATTTTTGGTGTCATTCGCCAGCTGGTTAATTGTCGAAGCAGCTTGGTTAATTTCATCACTTAATGTACGTGACTCACTTACAGAGCGTCTTATTTGCGTTCGGCTTTGCTCTACTTCCCGTTCTGCGGTTTGCGCAGCTTGCGATGCGTTTGCCGCTGAGTGAGAAATATCAGCAACACTTTGACGCATTTCTTCCATCGATTGCTTTACGATTTCGGCATCTGATGTTTGTTTAGTTGTTGCACGCTCGGCGCGTTCCATACCTTGCACAAGCCGGGTTGAGTTTTCCATTAATGGCTCACACACCGCTATTACTTCAAGTACAGCAGCCTTTAGTAGCTGTATAAAGGCATTAAAATTAATTGATACCTGACCTATTTCGTCTTTAGCGTGTACTTCAAGTTGAGTGCTCAGCGAGCCTTTACCATCGGCTAACAAACGTAAGTTACTTGCCGCAGCACTGGCTGATGAGCCAATTCCACGGGCAATCCAAATCGATGTAGCAATTAGTAACAGTAATGAAACTACCGAGACAATCAGCATTAAATTAAGCGCATTGTCTGAACGAGCTTTGGTTGCTTGTACAAGCTCAAAAAAGCGATCATCAGCGCGAGATTGAGCACGCTTAAAACCTTCAAGCACGGCTTCGTACTGTTTGGTTTTTTGTTGGGCTTGCTGCTGAATTTTGCTGAAGTCGGCAGTACCTTCAATCATCGAGCTTGCAATACTCGAAGACGTTTGTGCATAAAGCTCTAACTGTTTTTTTGTATCGCTATTCACGTAGCCATCGTTAATGCTGATGATGTCTTGTAGGTTTTCGTTAATCTTTTTATAGGTTTGTGCTGCGCTATCGACTAAATCTGATTCACCAAATGTCACTGCCTGTGTATATAGTTCGTCTAGTTTTTCGAGTAAGGCTACATTGGCGGTAGTAAGTTTTACGACTTGATAAGATGACTTTTCTAATTCATCGAGTGAAATTTTGTTATCGTTCATAGCGATAAAGTTGGTTACCACTATAATCACGAATGCCGTTATGGCAATGCATGTTATGGCATGTATCTTTTTTGAAATGCTTAAGTTGTTGAAAGAGAAACCTGCAGACATTTAATCCACCTTTGCTGTCATAGTCTTAATATTATCGCCCGATTTCCCTAAAGTATTAACTATATTTATATATTTTCAGGTTTTTTTCGTATTTTGTGCCGTTTTTTAGGATCTGGATGAAGAGCGAGAAGATAATATTCAAAAAGACAAGAGCTTTCAGCCTTCAACTCTGAGATGCGCGAAACAAGTTTCACGCCTACGCGTAGCAGCGGGTTTATACCGTGTCATCAGGTGCTAGATTTTGGGCACTAGGCGCTAGGACGCGATGTAAAATCGCTACTACCTCGAATCTCGCATCTCATAACTTTCCCCTTTCCCCTTGAAACTTTCTCTTTTTTAATGGCGTTCTTTGGGGCTGATCTGTATAATCCGCGGCCTATTATTTACCCTATTGCTTGTTTATTTTCGCAGTTTCTGCGCCCATAACCCTGTCAGTATTTTTCTAGGAATAATTCGTTGATTTCAACAGCAAATATCACCATGCAGTTTGGTGCAGAGCCTTTGTTTGAGAACATTTCAGCTAAGTTTGGTAATGGCAACCGCTATGGTTTAATTGGCGCGAATGGCTGCGGCAAATCAACCTTTATGAAAATTCTAAGTGGTGCGCTTGTGCCAACCTCTGGCAATGTGTCGATTGCACCGGGTTTAAAGCTAGGTACGCTTAGCCAAGACCAGTTTGCGTTTGAGCAATACACTGTAGTTGATGCGGTTATCATGGGTGATGCCGAGCTTTGGAAAGTAAAACAAGAACGCGACCGTATTTATTCACTGCCAGAAATGAGTGAAGAAGATGGCATGAAAGTCGCTGAGCTTGAAAGCGTTTTTGCCGAAATGGATGGCTACACAGCAGAAAGCCGTGCAGAAGAAATTTTGATCCAAGCGGGTATTGAGCAAGAGTTTCATTACGGCTTAATGGCGAACGTTGCGCCGGGCTGGAAACTACGTGTGCTTTTAGCACAAGCGCTGTTTGCAAACCCTGATATTTTGCTACTTGATGAGCCAACCAATAACCTTGATATTCACACTATTACTTGGCTAGCTAACGAGCTTAACCAGCGAAAGTGTACGATGATTATTATCTCGCACGACCGTCACTTCTTAAACTCGGTGTGTACACACATGGCCGATATCGACTACGGTGAGCTAAGAATTTATCCAGGTAACTACGAAAAGTGGATCGAAGCTTCAAGCTTACAACGCGAACAACTGCTTGCTGAAAACGCTAAGAAGAGCGCTGAAATTGACGAGCTACAAGAGTTCGTAAACCGCTTTGGTGCTAACGCATCAAAAGCAAAACTAGCCAGCTCTCGTGCTAAGCGCATGGATAAAATTAAGCTTGATGAAGTAAAAGCTTCAAGCCGTATTAGCCCATCACTTCGTTTTGACGAAGGCAAAAAGATGTATCGCCAAGCATTAGAGCTTACTAAGCTAGGTCATGGCTTTGAGGGTGAAACCCTATTCAGTGGTGGTGACTTATTGCTAGAAGCCGGTGCTAAGCTTGCGGTTATTGGTGAAAATGGTGTTGGTAAAACCACCCTATTACGCTGCCTAGTGAATGAATTACAAAGTAACGAGGGTGTGGTTAAGTGGTCTGAAAATGCCAGCATTGGTTATTGCCCGCAAGACAGCAGCAAAGAGTTTGATAACGACTTAACTCTATTTGATTGGATGTCGCAGTGGCGTACCGCTAAGCACAACGATTTAATGGTGCGTGCTATGTTAGGCCGTTTATTATTCACCGCAGATGACGCTAACAAAAAAGCGCGTAACTGCTCGGGTGGTGAAAAGAACCGTCTATTGTTTGGTAAGCTGATGATGCAAGACATCAATGTGCTAATTATGGATGAGCCAACTAACCACATGGATATGGAAGCCATTGAAGCGCTCAATAATGCTTTAAAAGATTACCAAGGCACGCTTATTTTTGTGAGCCACGACCGTGAGTTTGTATCGTCATTAGCGACTCGTATCATCGATATTAAAGATAAAAAGCTTATCGATTTTCAGGGCACGTTCGACGAATATATGGACCATGTTGCGCAACAAGCGCAGTAAGCTTAAACAGGTTTTATAGCTATTCCCTTTATTTGGTGGCTTTGGTGGTTCTGTTTAGATTTAAACATTGAACCACTAAGTGGCTACGTGCTCCGCAAAGAAACTAAATTCACAAAGAGGATAAAAGACGCTTCGCTTTAGAGGATTTAAATTAAGTAACTGTCTATTTCGCATACTCATTGTCTTCTCTTTATGAAAAAGATATTGGAACCACAGAGGACACCGAGGCGCTGCGCGCTTCACAGAGAAAACAATATTTACAAAGAGATTATGGTTTCTCCTTCTCTTACTCTGTGCTCTCTGTGTCCTCTATGGTTAGAAAAAGATCCAGCAGGCTAATACAAATTTAATAATTATCTGAAGTCCGCTCATTCACTTCTCTTTGTGAAAAAATATTGGGACCACAGAGGTCACCGAGGAGCTGCGCACTACACAGAGAAACTAAATTCACAAAGAGGATAAGAGACGCTGCGCTTTAGAGGATTCTAATTGAGTAGCTGTCTATTTCGCATACTCATTGTCTTCTCGTTCTCTTCTCTTTGTGAGTAAAGACAATTGAACCACAGAGTACATAGAGGCGCTGCGCGCTACACAGAGAAAACAATATTTACAAAGAGATTATGGTTTCTCCTTCTCTTACTCTGTGCTCTCTGTGTCCTCTGTGGTTAGAAAAAGATCCAGCAGACTAATATACATTTAATAATTATCTGAAGTACCCTCTTTCACTTCTCTTTGTGAAAAGGTTATTGGAACCATAGAAAGCACCGAGGCGCTGAGACGCGATGTAAAATCGCTGCTACCTCGTATCTCGTATCTCGTATCTCGTATCTCGTAACTTTACTCTTTCCCCTCGTAACTTTCCCCTTGTAACTCGCTAACTTCCCTACATTAAAAAAGGCTACATATTGTGTAGCCTTTGTACTTAAAGGAATTTTAAATTAAATATCAAAGCGATCGGCATTCATTACTTTTACCCATGCGTCGACAAAGTCTTTCACAAAACGCTCTTTGTTGTCGTCTTGTGCGTAAAACTCTGCGTAAGAGCGTAGGATTGAGTTTGAGCCAAACACTAAATCAACGCGTGTTGCCGTCCATTTAGTTACACCCGTGCTGCGTTCAATTATGTCGTAATAGCCTTTACCCAGTGGTTTCCAGGTATTAGCCATATCAGTTAGGTTAACGAAAAAGTCAGTACTAAGTGTGCCTACGTTATCTGTAAATACACCGTGTAAAGTGCCATTATGATTAGTACCAAGTACACGCATACCACCAACAAGAGCGGTCATTTCTGGTGCAGTTAAGCCCATTAATTGCGTGCGCTCTAACATTAGCTCTTCTGCTGAAACAGCGTAATCTTCCTTGAGCCAGTTGCGGAAACCATCATGAATTGGCTCAAGTACGTCGAACGAGTCTGCATCTGTCATCTCGTCCGTGGCATCACCACGACCCGGCGCAAATGGTACAGTTACATCAACACCCGCGGCTTTTGCTGCTTGTTCAACCGCTGCTGTACCACCTAAAACAATTAAGTCAGCTAGGCTTACTGGTTTACTTAAACTCGCTTGTACTGACTCAAGTGCGCTTAATACTTTAGCTAAACGCTTTAGTTCATTACCCGGCCAATCTTTTTGCGGCGCTAGGCGAATACGTGCACCATTTGCACCACCACGATGATCTGAACCACGGTAAGTACGGGCGCTATCCCATGCTGTAGTGATTAAATCAGCTTGGCTTACACCACAGTTAAGTAGCTTGGTTTTAAGCTCGCTAATTTCGCTGTCTGATAAGGTGTAATCCACCGTTGGGATCGGATCTTGCCAGATCAGATCTTCGCTTGGTACATCGGCACCCAAATAACGTGATTTAGGACCTAAGTCGCGGTGAGTCAGCTTGAACCATGCACGTGCAAACACATCACTAAAGTATTCAAAATCATCGTTAAAACGCTCGATAATCTTACGATAGGTTGGGTCCATCTTCATTGCCATATCGGCGTCGGTCATGATTGGGTTTAAACGAATTGATGGATCTTCAACATCAACTGGTTTGTCTTCTTCTTTAATATCAATTGGCTCCCACTGCCATGCACCTGCTGGGCTCTTCTTAAGTTCCCACTCGTAGTTAAGCAGCAAGTAGCAATAACCGTTATCCCATTTGGTTGGGTGAGTTGTCCACGCGCCTTCGATGCCCGACGTCATGGTATCGCGACCAATACCGCGTGAGTTATGATTGTTCCAACCTAGGCCTTGCTCAAACACATCAGCCGCTTCTGGCTCAGGGCCAACGTTTTCTTCGCTACCATTACCATGAGTTTTACCCACGGTATGACCACCCACTGTAAGTGCGGCAGTTTCTTCGTCATTCATTGCCATACGGGCAAATGTTTCGCGAACTTGTTCAGCCGTTTTAAGCGGATCAGGATTACCATTCACCCCTTCTGGATTTACATAAATTAAGCCCATTTGTACTGCTGCCAATGGGTTTTCCATAGTGTCTGGTTTTTCTACATTTGAATAGCGCTCATCACTAGGTGCTAACCATTCTTTTTCAGCGCCCCAGTAAACGTCTTTTTCTGGATGCCAAATATCTTCGCGACCACCCGCAAAGCCAAAAGTTTTTAAACCCATTGATTCGTAAGCCATATTACCGGCTAAGATCATTAAATCAGCCCAAGAAAGTTTGTTACCGTATTTCTTCTTAATTGGCCAAAGTAAACGACGTGCTTTATCTAAGTTGGCGTTATCTGGCCATGAATTTAATGGTGCAAAGCGTTGGTTACCCGTACCACCGCCACCGCGACCATCTTCTAAACGGTATGAACCCGCTGAGTGCCACGCCATACGGATCATTAAACCACCGTAATGGCCCCAGTCAGCTGGCCACCATTCTTGGCTTTCGGTCATTAGGTTTTTTAAATCGGTTTTAACGGCTTCAAGGTCTAGAGATTTGAATGCTTCTGCGTAATTAAAGTCTTTGCCGTAAGGATTCGTTTTGCTGTCGTGTTGATGAAGAATGTCGAAATTGAGTGCGTTTGGCCACCAGTCGGTATTTGATTGAGCGGTGACAGTGTTACTACCATGCATTACCGGGCACTGGCCCGTTTTTCCATTACTCATTATATGCTCCTCATAAGCTAAAAATATGACGAAACGCTAAAAGTTCACTTTTATCCCTTTCGTCATAAAGAGAGATTTTCTAATAGTTATGAATAACTAATAGCAAATAAGTTCCTGTTGTTTAAAACTATAGGAGTTGTACTTTGATAAAGCTAGATTAAGAACATGGTTTTAAATCGATTGCACCGATAGAAAAATCTGATTTGATTCATTTTGCAAAACCGTCCATTTTATAAGGGTATTATTAAACAGCGAGTAGCCCTTATGAAAACCATTAATCCTGACGTTGCTAGACAACTAAGCATTAACTTTTTTATCGCCAATTTACCTATTTTGATGTTAACGGGCCTCGTAATCGCATCGCTTGTAGGATTAACTTTTCGAAGCATGGTTATGTTTTGGCTGGCACTACTAATAACACCTATAAGCCTAAATTATTTATATTCTAAAAAACGTATTAAGCAGTTTTGCAAAGACAACAAATGCACTGATATTTCTTGTCTTGCCAAGCAAACTGATTAATTTTTAATTTTATTACCCAGTCACCAGATTATTTAGCCTGCAACTTGTTTAAAAATTAATTAGTTATGCAAGTTTTTGCGGCAATTTGAAAGTGACGGTAACGCCGTTATTTGGCTTGCTATCGATGCTGACTTCGCCTTGCAGTGCTTGCGTTGCAAGGTTATAAACTATCGACATACCCAAACCACTACCGCCATTGCCACGTTTGGTGGTGAAGAATGGCTCAAACACTTTATGCATTACATCTTCACTCATGCCATGACCATTGTCTAAATAGCAAATAGAGTAGGTATCGCTTTGTTTATCAACGGTTACTGATATTGTTATTTTATTTTGATCTCTGCCCACAAACCCATGTACACAACTGTTGTTAACAAGATTCAGAAAAATTTGGCTTAATGCCCCAGGTACAGTTATTAGCTTAAGGTCGTCATTACATTGAATATCGACTTCGATATTATGGCTTCGGGTCAATGGCATTAAACTATGTATAATATTTTCAAGGTAGTCTTTGATGTTTGTTTCAAGTAAGTTCAAAGATGATTGGTCAACAGCAGTTTGCTTAAAATCACTAATTAGCTTTGCCGCGCGCTCAAGATTTGCAAAAGAAATCTTAAAACATTCATTTAAGTGATTCATTCCTTCAAGTAATGCCGTTTTAGTTAAGGTATTAGACTCTATTAATTTATTTAAGGTATTAAGTTTATCTTTTGCGGAGCTATTCGCGGTGACTGCAATGCCAATTGGGGTATTTACTTCATGTGCTATACCCGCCACGAGGTTACCAAGCGAGGCCATTTTTTCTGATTCGATCAACTTTTCTTGCATGGTCGTCAATTCAGATAAGGTCACTTCGAGCGTGCGAGTACGCTCTGCCACCCGTTGCTCTAATAATTGATTGGCACGTTCAAGTTTGGCATTGGTTCGTTCATTTTCTTGAGCCGACAGTGCTCTGCCATATAAATCTGCTAATGCACCGATAAATGAACACTCATCTTCACTCCAGTGCCTTGCTCCACCAATATGCTCACAACAAAATATTCCGATCATTTTACCTTTATAGCGAATCGGCGCATCGAGCATAGCGCCAATATTAAGCGGTTTCAGGTAGCTTTCACTAAACTCAAAGGTGGCTGGATCGGTATGGGCATCTTCTGCGGTGATAGTCCGCTGGGTATCGAGCGCTTTAAAATATGCTGGATATGCATCGCGTGGAAGAACCAGTGTCTGAATTTCCTGATTATTCTCTCTATCAAGTAATAATCGGCATTCAATGGCGGTGTTTTCGGCATTTAAAAGCCAGATCCCAGCTCTGCCTATTTCTAGGCCATCAAGAACAGCATTAAGGATTAAGCGTTCAGCTAATTCAACATTACCACTGTCAAGATCAGAGGAAATTGATACTCCATAGAGCAGTTGGACTAGTTGTTGGCGCATACCATCACCTTTTAGTTTTACATCAACTTAAGTCTAGACGAACATAGCCATTCTTAAAGACTGACTTTGAATTTTTAAAAAACCTTTTAGTATTAAGTGGTTGTTCAGATAGACACAGGTATATTTATACCTAACTCCTGTTGATACCCCTTACGACTTTATGTTGTTTAAGCAGTTTGGCCAGCTCTCCCCCGAGTTGGCTTTTTTTTGCCTAGTCCCCAGTGCTCACGCATGTTAAAGTGAACTTAGAATTCACTAAACATAAATAAGTTATGCGTTATATCTTAATTTTAATCACTTTTTTAATGAGCTTTCATACGCTAGCGGCAGCCCAAAATGAACCTGAAAACCGCCCAGCCCTTAGTGAAGCCGAACAACAACAAGCACTGAATAACCTTCAAGAACCAATGTATAAGCCTCTTTTAGAGCGTTATATTCTTGATGAGTTAAAAGCAGTTCGCCAAGATCAGCAAAAACTGAGAGAAGATGTCACTAAGCAAGTCACTCATACGCAGTTAGATACAGCCGATCGCGCGTTAACCTACACGACAGACACCATCAATAATGTGTTTTTCATTATTACAATTACAGCCTCAATTTTGGTTTTAGTTGGTTGGAATTCACTGCGTGATGTGAAAAACAAAGTAGAAGATATTGTAAATACGCGTGTTAGTGCCATCACTAAAGAATACGAAGAGCGCTTAAAAGTTCTTGAAGAAAAACTACGTGAGCGATCTGAAGAGATCTTATTAAATCAGCAAAAAATCTCGATCACTAACGAAGTTCATTCACTGTGGATGCGTGCTAACTTAGAAAGTGATGTTGCAAATAAAGTAGAGATTTTTGACGAGATATTAAAACGTAAACCTGAAGACGTAGAAGCGATTGCTTATAAAGCAGATGCACTGTTAGAAATTAATGAAACGGGTGAGGCTATTGAGCTATGTAATCAAGCCCTCGAAATAGACAGTGACTATGGCTATGCATACTGGCAACGTGCTTGTGCTTATGCATTACTTCATAAACACGCTGATGCGATGGCCGATATTCGTATGGCACTTGAATACTCACCAAACCTTCGTAACGAGCTATTACACGAAAGCGCGTTTGCCAGCCTTCACGACAACGACAGCTTTAATTCGTTGTTAAATGAAACGGTTTAGCCTAACCCCATGTAGCAGCGGGTTTATCCCGCGTCATAGGCGCTAGGATTTAGGATTTAGGCTCTAGGATTTAGGTGCTAGGTGCTAGGACGCGATGTAAAATCGCTGGCTTTTAGCCGTTAGAGGTCAGATATTAGATGTCAGTCGAACGGCGGGGTTGGTTAGTTCGAGTGTTTTTCTCTGCAATGAAAACCTTGTTCGAGGCATTGTAGGAGGTACTTTAGTGCCGAATTGAACGTAGAAATGAGCGGTCAGTCAGACGCGCGAAACAAGTTTCACGCCTACATGTAGCAGCGGGTGTATCCCGCGTAATAGGCGCTAGGATTTAGGTTCTAAGACGCGATGTAAAATCGCTGCTACCTCGTTACTCGCATCTTTCCCCTTGTAACTTGCTAACTTGAACCCACTGACTTTCAGCTCTCCAACAAAAAAGAGCAGCTGCGCTGCTCTTTTCTAATGCCTAACGAAAGAATAACACTTTGGTTATTTTGCCGTTTTCGACTTGATAACTAGTTACAAACTCGGCTCGCTTATCAACGACTTTGGGATCCTCAGAACAAGTCTCTGATAGTTCATGATCAATCACTATATTACCGTGCACAATGCGTTTTATTGGCGATGACTTAATGCACTTTAACTTTTTGAACATGATACCGTATCGTGCAATTAGCTTTTCTTTACCGGTAAACATAAGCTCATTTGGAAACGTATAAAACTCTACATTTTCATCATACATTTTGATAAATGCATCGATATTACGAGCGTTGTACGCTGCAATAACTTGCTCGATTACAGCCATAGATTCTCGTGACTGACGAGCTTTTTCTTGCTGTTTGGCTGTTAAGGCTTCTTTAGCTTGGTTTACTGCTTTTGTTGCTTCAGCAACTGCTTCTTGCTTTTCAGCTGCGGTTTTAGGTTGCGCAGCAGGTGCCGGGTTTACAGAGCCTATTACCTTACTATCATCAGCTTCGGCAACCGTCGCGGTTGCTGCTTCTTTCTTTTCAGTGTCCTTATTAACGGCTTCTGGTTTAGTTACTTCAGTTTGGCTTTTAATTACCGCAGAGCTTTCGCTCTCTGTAGCTTTGTCTTCAATAAATTCTAAACGTGCAACATCTTTCTTTTCTGTTTTTTGTTCGGTTTGTTGCTGGCTTTGTTCACTAGTTTGATCACTAGCAAAAACCTGCCATGTGAATAGTAAACTGATGGCAAAAAATAACGGTTTCATAATTTTCCTAAATGCATCATGCCTCAATAAAGGCGCTAAGGTAGCAAATTATAGCTGTTTGGCATAGTTTTTTACCAATATTGCTCTACTGTGATCTGCCCAGGTTCACGACGTCTATTGCGGCTAAAACCAAGCTCTAACAAAATAGCCGTAGTATCTTTTACCATTTCTGGATTACCGCAAATCATAAACTGTGTGGTGTCGGGAGCAACAGGACGGTCTATAACTTGAAATAAACGACGGTCTTTGATCACATCCGTGATCCGGCCATTAAATCCCACAGTGGCTGACTCTCGGCTGACTACAGGCGAATAGTAAAGATTTGGGTACTGATGCTGGAGCGCTTTGATTCGCTCTTGATAGCTTAAGTCCTCGTTAAAACGTACACCATGCACCAAATGAACATGCTCAAACTTTTGCCACACTTCGCCCTGCTCTAATATTGATATAAAAGGCCCTAGCGCCGTTCCTGTGCTCAGCATATATAGCTGTTCACTGCTTGGCACTTCATCAAGAGTAAAAAAGCCTGTAGCACGACGCTCAATTGTCACTGAGTCGCCCGGCTTTAATTGTGCAAGCTGTTGAGAAAGTTGTCCGTCTTTAACATTAATAAGATAAAACTCAAGATCAGGATTATTTGGTGCATTCACGTAAGAATATGCGCGTGCTACGCGTTTATCACCCACTTGCATTGCAAGCTTTGTAAACTGCCCAGCCGTGAATGGCTCTACATCGGCATTAACAATTAAGCTAAATAATGAGTCGGTCCACCATTTAACGTTTTTAACTTTTGCTTCAATCCAATTAGACATACAAACCCTCGAGTATTGTTCCTCTATTAAAGGTGGCAACAATTGCTTGAATTTTCAAGTTTTAAGGGGTAGTTGCGAGATGCAAACTGGATTTTATGCGAGATAAATACGCAGCTATAAAAAAAGCCGCATAAATGCGGCTTTGAGGTTAGTCTCACTTCACTTTGGGCGTGTTTCCAAATTTCAGTGAATACGTTACCAAGGAACTTATTTAAATTGATTCTAAAGCAATTTTAACCATTTCGTTAAAGGTGCTTTGACGCTCTTCACTTGGTGTCGCTTCACCAGTGATTACGTGGTCACTAACAGTAAATAGTGCCATCGCTTTTGCGCCATACTCAGCGGCTACGCCGTACATGCCAGCTGTTTCCATATCAACAGCAAGTACGCCTAGCTTGTCTAATTCTTGATAGAATGTGTTATCTGCTTGATAGAATGTATCTGTTGTAAATACATTACCTACCTTCGCTTCAATGCCTAAATCTTTTGCTGCGTTTACACCATTAAGTAATAAACCAAAATCAGCAATAGCGGCAAAGTCGTAACCACGCACGCGTGCACGGTTTACATTTGAATCTGTGCTTGCACCTTGTGCAAAGATAACGTCACGGATTTTGATGTCGCTACCAATACCGCCACAGGTACCAATACGAATTAGATTTTTAACGCCGTAACTAACGATCAATTCACGGGCATAAATTGACATTGATGGAATACCCATCCCAGAGCCCATAATACTCACTGGTTTACCTTTGTAGGTACCGGTAAAACCATACATATTACGAACGCCTGTTACTTGTTTTGCGTCATCTAAAAAGTTTTCAGCAATGTATTGAGCGCGAAGCGGATCACCCGGCATTAATACCGTTTCTGCAAATTCGCCTACATTGGCACTGATATGAGGAGTACTCATTATTGGTTTCCTTTTTTGTTCGCTAATAGCTCATCTTTAAAGCTATCACCGTATTCAAGTGCAGGAAGATTAAACCACTGGGCAAGGGTTTGACCTATGTCTGCAAAACTAGCTCGTTCTCCAAGCGGGGTGTTTGTCATTCCCGGTTGGTAAGCAAGTACTGGCACGTATTCACGTGTATGGTCAGTACCTGCTGCTGTTGGATCACATCCGTGATCGGCAGTGATGATTAACACATCATCGCTATTTAGCTGATTTAAGATGGTTGGTAGGTAATCATCAAACTCTTTTAATGCTCTAGCATAGCCGACTGCATTACGGCGATGACCGTACTTTTCATCAAAATCAACTAAGTTTGTAAAAATCAAACTATGATCAGGTGCACTTGCGATGACTTCTGAGGTTTTCTCAAGTAAGTTCATCAGTCCTGGCGCTTTGTGTTTTTGGGTGATGCCTTGATGCGCATAAATATCGGCAATTTTACCAATACTTATCACTTCACCGCCGTCTTGCGATAATTTATCAAGCAAGGTTGGCGACGGTGGTAGCACCGAATAGTCACGACGATTACCTGTGCGGGCAAAATCGTCACGGCTCGAACCCAAAAATGGCCGCGCAATCACTCTTCCTATGTTCATTTCATCAAGCAGCGCCCGTGCGATTTCGCAAACCTGATAAAGTTTCTCCAGTCCAAATGATTCTTCGTGCGCGGCTATTTGAAACACGCTATCAACTGAGGTGTAGCAAATCGGCATGCCGGTTTGCATGTGCTCTTCACCTAGTTGTTCTAAAATGGTTGTTCCTGAGGCATAGCAGTTACCTAAAATGCCCGGAATACCAGCACGAGCAATTAGCTCGTCAACAAATTCTTGTGGAAAACACGGCTGTGTGTTTGGGAAGTAACCCCAATCAAATAACACAGGTACGCCGGCCATTTCCCAATGACCTGAAGGCGTGTCTTTACCACTTGATAACTCTTTAGCGTAACCCCATGCGCCAATAGGTGCTTGGCGGTCACTGACTAAACAAGGTTCTTTACCTGCGGCTTCGCATGCATCAGCTAAACCTAAACGGGTAAGATTAGGTAGCGATAACTGCTCACCGGTTTCTTCTGCATAGGCTTTAAGTAAATGAGCAAAGGTATTTGCGCCTACATCACCAAACTTCTCTGCATCAGGTGCTGCGCCAATTCCTAGGCTATCTGCCATTAAGATAAGTGCTCTTGCCATGGGTACCTCGTTATCAATATGTGGCTACTTTATATGCTCTTCGAATTTTTGGTACAGGACATAAGTCCTGTTTCATAAAACAGAAACATTATAAATTTGCATCTCTAAGCGAAGCAAAAGAGATTAATCGTGTCTTTTTTGCTATTGTGATCTACCTAACAATGTTTCCTTCTGTGTGGGCGAGAACTTTAGTGACACGAACAATTATAGCTATTGCTGGCGCATCTGCGTCGGGCAAGTCTCTTTTTAGCAAGACGATTTATAACGAATTAGTCAATGAGCTTGAACCGGGCGCGATCGCAGTGATCGAAGAAGATGCTTATTACAAAGATCAGTCGCATTTGCCGTTTGACCATCGAACGCAAACAAATTACGACCATCCTGATGCTTTCGAGCATGAGCTTTTGCATGAGCACTTACTTCAGTTGCGCGCTGGAAAATCAGTAGACGTACCAACTTATGACTATGCAATGCACACCCGCAGCGATGAATCGCGTCGAGTGGCACCTGCAAAAGTACTTATCGTTGAAGGTATTTTGCTACTGAGTGATCCGGCACTTCGAAAAGAATTTGATATTAAGGTGTTCATTGATACACCGTTAGATATCTGCCTTATGCGCCGTATGCAACGAGATATGGAGCAGCGTGGCAGAACATTACAGTCCGTTGTTGATCAATATCAAGCGACAGTGCGACCTATGTTTTATCAGTTTATTGAGCCATCAAAGCACAAAGCTGATCTCGTAGTCACACGCGGCGGTATGAATCGCGTTGCCATTGATATAATTAAAAGTAAAATAAAATATTTACTGCAACAATAACAACGGGAAATAGTCAGTATGACGACATTTATGAGCTTAGTAGGCATTGTTGTGCTACTAGCCATTGCTTTCGCGGCTTCAACGAACCGTAAAGCAATTAATTTAAGAACAGTAGGCATCGCCTTCTTGCTACAAGTGCTAATTGGTGGCTTTGTCTTGTTCTTCGAAGTGGGTAAAAACGTACTGGCAAGTATGTCTCGAGGAGTGTCATCTGTTATTGGTTATGCCAATGACGGGATTAGCTTCTTATTTGGCTCACTGGCATCGCAAGATACCCTAGGGTTTATTTTTGCGATACAAGTATTGCCCGTTATTGTGTTCTTCTCAGCACTGGTTGCTGTGTTGTATCACATCGGGGTGATGGATTGGATAATCAAGATTCTAGGCGGCGGCTTACAAAAGCTATTGAAAACCTCGCGCCCTGAATCGCTTTCTGCAACCGCCAATATTTTCGTTGGCCAAACAGAAGCACCATTGATTGTTAAACCATTTATCGCCAGCATGACTAAGTCAGAGCTATTTGCGGTAATGGTAGGTGGCCTTGCTACCGTAGCTGGTTCAGTTATGGCAGGTTACGTAACAATTGGTGTAGAGCTTAAATACTTAATTGCAGCCAGCTTTATGGCAGCACCGGGTGGCTTCTTAATGGCAAAAATGATTGTGCCAGAGACAGAAACACCAAAAGAAGATTTAGCAGATTTAGAGATACAAGAAGAAAAACCGGTTAACGTAATTGATGCAGCAGCATCAGGTGCCGCAAACGGGATGCAACTAGCACTAAATGTAGGTGCGATGTTACTTGCTTTCGTAGCACTTATTGCACTTCTAAATGGGCTATTAGGCGGTATTGGTGGTTGGTTTGATCACCCAACATTAACGCTACAAGAAATTTTAGGTTACGTATTCGCTCCAGTGGCATGGTTATTAGGTGTACCGTGGAACGAAGCAGTAATCGCAGGCAGTTTTATAGGTCAGAAGGTTGTAGTTAACGAATTTGTTGCTTACCTCGACTTTATTAATTATCGCGATACGTTAAGCGCGCACACACAAGCGATTGTCACATTCGCGTTATGTGGGTTTGCTAACTTATCATCGATAGCAATTTTACTAGGTGGATTGGGCGGTATGGCGCCTGGTCGGCGAAAGGATATCGCACGCTTAGGGCTCAGAGCAGTGTTAGCAGGATCTATGGCTAACCTCATGAGTGCAGCAATTGCAGGTTTTTTCCTCTCGCTAGCTTAGAAACTTAATGAGATGAGCCGTAGTTGCAAAACAATAGGATAGAACTTTAAGGGGTTAAAGGTCTATCTGACTTGAACGATACTTCACCAAGGGCCGCAAGGCCCTTTTATCGTTTTTATGTGCTAAGATTTATTTACTAAGTCTTTTTAAGTATCCGCATGAACCGTTTTCAACTTTTTATACTGATATTTTTTCTCAGTTGGCCTGCCTTCAGTACACCAACACTTACGGTTGTCACTGAGCTTTCTCCGCCAAATCAAACGTTAATTAATAATCAAGTAACAGGTGACAGCACCGAGTTAGTCAAAGCTATTTTTGCTAAAGCAAATTTACAGGCAAATATTGAGCTCTATCCGTGGGCACGTGCTTACAACATGGCACTAAAGAAACCGAACACACTTATTTTTAGCATGGCTAAAACTCCCGAACGAGAAGCTCTATTTCATTGGATTGGAGAAATAGCAACTTATCAAATGGGCTTTGTTAAATTAAGCTCTCGCAGCGATATAAACATCACCTCAAACGAACAGGCTAAACAATACAAGATTGCCGTGCAACGACATGACCTAGCTGCTCAGCGCTTAACTGAGCGAGGTTATGTCGTGGTATATACCTCAGACATCACTAAATCATATCAGTTATTAATGGCGGGCAAGGTCGATTTAATTATTGATGATAAAAATTATATAAGTGCAATGGCTGAGCAGCTAGCACTAGATGAGGCTCGCTTTAGCTTTGCTTACGCTATCGACTTTTTAACTATGAAAGGTTATTTAGCTGCAAGCCTAAATACGCAGCCAAGCTATATTAAGGCGCTTAAACAAGCGTTTGTTGAGGTTTCAAAAACAACCCAATACCAAAACGTGATGATGACAACAAACTAGCTTTACTCTATTGGGACAAAATAATCTGCAATATATTTTTCGAGTAAACCGCGCTGAATCAATCGATCATAACTTGCCTGTAGTTTTGATAATACCTCATCAGGGATATCTTTATTAAGAGCTAAAAAGTTACCTTGTGTTCTCTCAAGCGGTAACTCAACCAGTTTGACAACCTCTTGCCCATAATGGCCGTATTGCATTAATAAATACCGAAATGACAACTCAGAGCCAACAATTAATTCAACCTTGTTTTTTAAAAACAGATTTATACATTCATAGTAATGGCTTACTTTTAATAAGTTCTTATCTGCTTTAAACCCTAAGCTCTCTAAAAAGTTTTCGTAAATACTCTCTCTAACAGTACATACGCTGTATTCTTTTACTTGTGCTAGGTCACGCGGGTTGATGTGCTCATTAGATTTGAGGCGATAAAAGAAGTTTTTTGATGACGCAAGCGGGCCTATCCAATTAAATAGTGCTTCTCTGTCGGTAATACGCGCAGTTGACACTAAACCAGACAATGGCTTTTTTTGCGCTAAATGATAGGCTCTAGGCCAAGGCAATAGCTCAAATTGACACTCAATCTCTGCTTCCACACACATTGCCCTAACAAACTCTAGGTTAATACCCTCTAGGTGACCTTTGTTGGAAAAGTTATAGGGTGGAAATTGCTCTGTATAAATGGTGATAGTTTGTTTTGCCATCAAACTCGGAGCAAAGCTAAGACAAGCTAAAAACAAATACTTTATGATAATTCGTACATCCTCATTAGATAGCCGAATTAAATATAGAAATATTCATATCTTCAGTCAATTTTTAGGCACAAAAAAAGCAAGCCGTAGCTTGCTTCTTCTTAATATTTACTTTTCAGCAAATATTATAACGGAGTGATGTTATCCGCTTGTGGGCCTTTTTGACCTTGTGAAAGAGTGAACTCTACACGTTGGCCTTCAGCTAAAGTTTTGAAACCGTCGCTTTTGATAGCGCTGAAGTGTGCAAACACGTCTGGGCCATTTTCTTGCTCGATGAAACCAAAACCTTTAGATTCGTTAAACCACTTAACTGTACCTGATACGATGTTAGACATAGTATTATTCCTGATATAAAAAAATTAAACATGCCCTAATGGGCGGGTGTAGCAAAAAATGAGATGGTACTTAAAAACTTCAGGACGGTACTACAAGTATTACTTATACAACAACGAAATAAAGATTTATTAATTACACGCTTTCTTTCTAGCTGGTGCCTACTATATAGAGTTACTTGAATAAGTCAAACACTATCGAAATTAAAACTCAAACTCTAAAGCCAAGCGAAAGCTATGGTCGCGGCCTGATTGCGATAATTCACTTATAAATCCTGCTTCCCATTTTAATTGACGCTTCGCACTAAAACGATGCAAACCAATAAAACCAGGGCCCACACCAAAAAAGTCCTCGCCAGCATAAACTTCTATTGATGGCTGAAATGCAGAGCGATAGCGATAACGGTACTGCAAACGGAACTCACTTTCCCATTCATTTTCTATATCAGCCCCCCACTCATACACTAAAAATGCATTCATAGTCAGGCTAGTACGACCAAACTCTTTTTCCCATAAAAAGCCAGTCGTCGCTTCGTATGCATCTATAGTGTGCTGCTTTTCAAGTTCAAATAGTGCCCCCCAATCTGCCCATAAACGCCCTTGTTCTACAAGTTGCCAACGTAACTCCACCTCATATGAAGATAAGCCAAAGTCACCGTTATCATCGCGTTCGCCAACTAAATACCCTTCAAGGCTCATGGTGTCGTTAATTGCACCACCAAAACCTGCGCGCTGTGCAAGCACATTGCCGTTATCGGTTTGCCTAGACACTAAGCGCCACTCAACTTCACGTTCAAAAGGCAACACGTAAGGATGATATACTTTATCAACGACCATGCCATCTGCATGGACAACGTGTGCAAAGCAAATTGCAAACAGATAGCTAAAACTGATTATTAAGAACCGCATACAGGCTCCTTTTTATGTTTAACTTTTAGAGCGCGAGCCAAGGCAATAAATACGGCGCTCGCAATTACATATACCCAAAGCGCGGTTTTACTTGGCGTGGCTTCGTAACCGACTAAGGCTTTTAGCACCCGGCCAAGTTCTGAGTTTTCGGCTAAAAAGTTGCGCCAATCTAGATAGCTTGAAGTCACATCAATTAAATCGACCTGACTCGCTAAATCAAGAAATATTAATAACTTTGCTGTTGCATTTAAGGCAAGCAATACAATCAATGGCTGCATTTTCGCTCGTCTGGCAACACTTTCCAGCAAAAAGAACAATAAAATACCAAAGCTGACACAAATTCCTATTCCTAGAAAAGTGCCAAGCAGTAAAGGCTCAGCAGCATCTTTATTGTGCCAAAAACTCACTAGGTAAATCATGTAATGGCTCAAATATAGGGTCATTGTTGCAATGAGAGCAGCGGCGGCGGCTACAGTGTTTTGTTGACAACTGATTAATGCAGCAACAAAAATCATGATACATAGCAACATTTGAATGAACTCTAAACCACGGTGTTCAAACAACTGGCTCATCGTCGCCGCACCTTGTACAAATAGCAAACTAATAATGGTGCCAATAACAGCATATAGACCTAATTGTCGCTGATTAAGAGGTACTATCAACCTGAGTAACACGGCTAAAATCACAACCGGTAAAAGCTGATTAATGCTCATTAATAAACTAGTTATCAGCATTATCTACCTCCGTAGCCACAACCGTTCCTCGGGCCGTATTAGGCGAAAATTCGCCAAAAAAGTCATAACGGCCAGGGCTTAGTGGGCCGATATAAATCACACTGGTTCGGCCAGGATAAAGCACTTTTTCGCGGTTTAAATCAAAGCTATCGAACTCTTCAGGAGTGCTATCTTGATTTTCGATGAGTAAACGTAGCTTTTTATTGGCAGGTACTTTTATTTCAGCGGGATAAAACAAATGATCTTTTAAGATCAGTTTGTATTCTTTGGCACAAGCAAGCCAAGATGACATACACAATAACATAGACAGTGCAGCAATCCATTTATTCACTGACGTCTCCTTGCATAAAGGACACGCTCACTCGCAAGCCGCCAAGGTGGCTGTCTGCTAAAGTAATATCAGCGTTATAAATCGATACTATATGTTCAACAATGGCCATACCAAGCCCAGCTCCTTGCTCACCCGATGGATGTTTATCACCACCCACGCGATAAAAGCGATTAAAAATGCGCTGTTTTTGAGCTTCATCAATACCGGGTCCCGAGTCATCTATTTGCCAGACAAAACGATTATTTTCGGTTTTCAGGGTAATACAAATCTCTCCCACAGCTGGGGTGTATTTTATGGCGTTACTCAGTAAATTGCCAAACAAAGTAACCAAGGTAAATTCGTCACCAGCAATAATAAAATCATCGCCATCAATGCTGATGGTATGCTCTTTTTCGTCTATACGATCATAAAGTTGTGCAACAACTTGCTGGCTAATTTCTAACACCGACACTGAACTAAATTGCGCCTGCCATTGCTCTGGATAAGTCCGCCCTAAAATTAGCATCTGCTCAACGATATTGCTCAACTTATCAACGCCTTTTTCCATCGCATCAAGCTCAACACTATCGACACCTTGGGCAACTAAATTATGTACATTTATTTTTAAACTACTCAGCGGCGTGCGCAGTTCATGGGCTGCATCAGAGGCAAAAAAGCGCTCTCGTAAATAGGCACTTTCAACCCGTTTAAATAGGTCGTTTAAGCGGCTAATTACGGGTTTTATTTCTTGCTCTGGGGTTTGCCAAGGGATAGCCGTAAAGTCATTTGCCTGACGATGTTTAAGTTGATTCGACAACCGAGTTAGTGGCGCAAGCCCTTGTTTTACAAACACACTAATAAGGAGAGCAAGGATAGGCACACTCCATAACAGCGGCGTCATGGCCGATAAAATTACAGTTTCGGTGAGCGCCACTCGCTTACTCAAAGGCTCAGCGATAAGCACTCGCTTATTACCTTCGCTTAAGCGATACACTTTGACTCGTTGCCCGGCCAAGTTCTCAACGCTAAACCCGGTTTGCCACTGACTTTGATTTATAGCGTTATTCTGCAATGACTTTGAGCTTGAGGCCAAGCTGTCATCAACCCAAACTTGAAATAATAACTGCGGTAAATCACTCGTATAAGCTGGGGTTTCATTACTAAGTGGTTGTTCGATTAACACATGCGCCAACGTTACCAGCTCGTTATCGAGCAGCGCTTCAGCCTGATTCATGCTTTCACGATAACCTTTAGTAAAAGCCAAAAAACAGGTTAGGATCACCATGGATAAGATAAGTAATGTCAGTCTTTTACGAATTGACACTAGCGTTTACCCACCACATAACCAATACCACGCAAGGTTTTAATAAACTCTTTTGGGAATTTTTTACGCAAGTGATGAATGTGCACTTCGATGGTATTTGACCCCACCTCTTCGCCCCATTCGTAAAGTTTACTTTCTAACTGCTGTTTTGATTGCACGCGACCTTGGTTTTCTAGCAAGGCTTTAAGGAGCATAAACTCTTTGCGCGGCAAGTTTACCGGCTCATCTTGAAATCTTACGGTAAATGCGGCGGTGTCCATTTCAACATCGCCAACTTTTAAGGTGCTGGTTTGAGCTTGGGTCAATCGCCGACTAGCGACCCGAAGACGTGCAAATAACTCTGCGGGATCGAAGGGTTTTGCAAGATAATCATCAGCACCTAAATCTAGCCCCATGACTTTATCATCAATACTACCGCGAGCGGTTAAAATCACCACCGGCAGGTTTTTACGATGCTTTTTGATGTGCTTTAGAATGTCGATGCCATCACCGTCTGGTAGTCCTAAATCAAGGACTACCAGCTCAATTTCATCATTTTGCAGCCATTGCATCGCTGACTTAACGGTTGCACTGTGTTCAACACTATAACCTTGTTGACGTAAAGAACGACACAGGCCTTCTGCCACTAAGTGGTCGTCTTCAACGAGCAATAAATGCATAGCTTATCTCTTTAATTTTTTCTCTACCTTAGCCAATAGTTTAGTAATTTCTTGTTGACGGTAAAGGTCTGCCTTTGGTCTATCAGGGCGCGCTGGCGCTTGCTGAGCTACTAATAAAAATTCTTTAGCTGACTGATACTTATGCTCATCATATAAAA
>NZ_JAKGBG010000062.1:0-24983 GCF_021532595.1 Pseudoalteromonas sp. OFAV1 | reverse complement strand
TTATTTGCCGCTTATAACGGTTTTGCAGCTATTGCAGCACTGTGTATTCCAATAATCGTTAAAAAAGTAGGGCTAAAAATAGCTCACGCTATCAACCTAGTGTTAGGTGCATTGGGCTTGGTGAGCTTTATTATTATCAAAGATCCAAGTTTACTAATCTGGCCAATGATCGGGGTTGGTTTTGCTTGGGCTTCAATTCTATCTTTACCATACGCAATGTTAAGTACCTCAGTACCAAGTAAGAAAATGGGTGTGTACATGGGTATCTTTAACTTCTTTATTGTTATTCCGCAGCTTTTAGCGGCAAGCGTATTAGGCCTAATTTTACGTCACTTTTTTGAAAATCAACCGATTTATGCGTTAGTGCTAGGTGCAGTGTCATTTGTACTAGCAGCGGTCGCTGTACTGCGCGTTAAGCAACAATAATAAGGACACACCATGAAAAAATTTAATCTTATTACCGCAAGTATTTTAGCGTTAGGTTTAACAGCTTGTAGTTCAGAGCAATCAGTTAATACATCAGTTGAGCAGGTGTCTGCGCCAGGAGCTCCGGGTGTTGAACCTTTTTGGGCATACTCAGGTAAAACAGGTATTGGTACATCTTACGAGCAATACCAAGACGGCCACTATAGCAATGCAGCTGCTACTGGCAAAGTATCAAAAGTTTGGTTTTCAATCGCGAAAGGCATGATCACCGAAACTATGTTTGGTTTAATTCACCAAGCACAAATCAAAGATATGCAGTTTGTTGTAGTTGGTAAAGACTTTACCGTTACAGAGAACGATGATCTGGATGTTAGCATTGATTATTTATACAAAGACGACGCGGGTCGCCCATTATCGCTTGCTTACAAAGTAGTAAGTAAAGATAAACAAGGTAGGTTCACTTTAGAAAAACATATCTTTACAGATCCAAACGGGCAAACATTGTTTGTTCGTAGCGTATTTAATACTGACCTTGATGGTGTGAAAGCCTACGTTAATGTAAACCCTTACATTGATAACAACGGTTTAGACGATTTCGCAAAAGTGACCGACAAAGGTCTAGTTGCTTGGCAAGATGATAACTTTTTATCTTTACAAGCCGCTCAACCATTTAAAAAGGCAAGTGTTGGCTTTACAGGTGTGAGTGATGGCTTAAAAGAGTTAAAAGCATCGCAATCATTATCAACGACTTACCAAAATACCGGTGATAAGTCGGGTAATGTAAGCTTACTTGCAGAGCTTGGCGAAGTATCTAAAAACACCACCTTTGATATAGCTTTAAGCTTTGGTAATTCTGAAGCTGCAAGCTTAAAAGAAGGCCAAACAAGTTTAAACCAAGGTTATGAAAAAGTGCTTGCTGCTTATAACGGCGAAGGTGCGGCAATTGGTTGGCAAGATTACTTAGCAAGCCTTGAACCTTTGAGCACATTAACTAACAGCACTGCTGATAATGGTAAATTGCTATATACCAGCGCCATGGTATTAAAAGCGCAAGAAGATAAAACTCATGCAGGTGCTTTAATTGCGTCACTTTCTAACCCTTGGGGTGAAACGGTTTCGGCTAAAACTGGTTCTACTGGTTATAAAGCCGTTTGGGTGCGTGATTTCTATCAAGTTGCTATGGCATTTATGGCTATGGGTGATACACGTACCGCAAAAACGGCGTTTGAATATCTAGAAAAAGTACAAGTGACGGACAGTACGCCAGGCAATGGTGGTGACACGGGTTGGTTCTTACAAAAAACGCACGTTGATGGTGAGCTTGAATGGGTAGCTGTTCAGCTTGATCAAACAGCAATGCCAATTATGTTAGCGTGGAAACTACATCAAGCAGGCGTACTTAGCGATCAAGAGCTAACAGATTGGTATGGCAAAATGTTAAAGCCAGCGGCTGATTTCTTAGTTGATGGTGGCGTTGCGAAAATTCTTTGGAACGACACACAAATTACACCACCAGCAACGCAACAAGAGCGCTGGGAAGAACAAAATGGTTTTTCTCCTTCAACAACAGCTGCGGTAGTTGCAGGCCTAGTAACGGCTGCTGATATTGCTAAAAAAGCAGGTGACACTAAAAATGCAGAGCGTTATCTAGCAACGGCTAAAACCTACAACAGTGAAATTGAAAGCACGATGTTTACGACTCAAGGTAACCTTAAGTCTGAAAACAGTGATGGTGAATATTTCATCCGTATCGGTCAAGACAAAGATCCAAACTCATCAACCACACTTAATGCTAATAACGGTCGTAAAGGCTTTGATAAAAAGCAAATCCTTGATGGCGGTTTCTTAGAGCTTGTTCGCTATGGTGTGCGTGATGCACTTGCTCCAAGCATTGTAAAAACTTTACCAGAGTATGATGACGAAACCTTAGTTGATAACCTGCAAGTGCGCTACACCTTTAACTTTGCTGATGGTTCGGGTTCATACCCTGGCTACCGTCGCTATGGTAACGATGGTTACGGTGAAGATGAAGTGACAGGTAACAACTATGCTGAAGGTGGCAATAATACTCCAGGTCAACGTGGTCGTGTTTGGCCGTTTTTCACCGGTGAGCGTGGTCACTATGAAATCGCTGCGGCAAACGCAACCAATAGCCTTGATGCGATAAAGCAACAAGCGATTAAAGACACCTATGTAAAAGGCATGGAAGCATTTGCTAATGAAGGCATGATGTTACCTGAGCAAGTTTGGGATGGCGTTGGTAATAATAAAGCAGGCTATCAGTTAGGTGAGGGGACAAACTCAGCGACACCACTTGCTTGGACTCACGCTGAATATATCAAGTTACTTCGTTCAGTGAGCGATAAACATGTGTGGGACCATTACCCAGTTGTTGAAGACGCATTGAAATAATTCAGCTTCAGATGATGAAACCGCCGATTAACACTTGGCGGTTTTTTTTGTTTTGCACTTTTTTACATTAATTTTCAAATAGTGTGATATTTTAGCATTATGTAAATATAATTTTTGAGACAAATACCTATTTAAGTAAAAGCAAAAATTGCACTTTTTTTAAAAATAGAGGTTTTGCTAAGGTTGAGTAGCTTTGTTTAAATTAAAAAGTAAAGGGAATTTAATTAATATGCTAAAAAGAATTTCACTTATATTATTACTGATTTTACAATGTTCTTGCTCTATTAATTCTAACTTCGGGAATTATATTATTGCTGACGCCGAAAACAGAGGAAGAGGTGAACAAGTCCAGGTTTATAACGATCGAGAAATTTTCAACTTTAGATCAACCTATTTAGGTAATGTAGAATCCAACTTTTGTCACGAAAAAAATGACTCTCTTATCCCTGAAGATGCTTATTATTACAATCCTTCCAATATAAAAGGTACTTTACAAGATTCTTTAAAAGTTAAAGCACATAAAATGGGTGGTAATGGTATAGTTTTTTCTCAATGTTATACTACGTCAAATACATATCAGTGCTATAAATCAATGCGTTGTGAAGGCTCTGTGTATAATATTGAAAATTAACTGTGAGCTCTAAAACAATGAAACACATGCTTCGCTTTGTTTTTCTAATGCTACTTACTTACCCTTTCTTAAGTGTTGCTAATGCAAAATTAAAACCCTTCAGCAGTGATGGTTGCAGCTCTTTTCCTGATGGAACTATAGAACATAAAAACTTGTGGTTGGCTTGCTGTACAGCCCATGATCTCGCATATTGGCAAGGCGGTACTTTCAAGCAACGTGAGCAAGCTGATGTCGATTTAAAAGAGTGTGTTGCAAAAGTAGGTGAGAAAGAGATTGCGGTATTGATGCTTGCTGGTGTCAGAGTGGGTGGTACACCTTTTTTACCAACCAGCTTTCGCTGGGGTTATGGATGGCCATATCCTAAGTTCTATGGCGAACTAACAGAGCAAGAGCGGATGCAAGTTGAAAGCCGTTTAGCCGAACTTAATACTGAGAAAAATAACTAATTAATCGTCTATCTAAGTTCTTTACAGGTTTTAGATGCATCATTGATTATAGTTGCTTCAGCGCTTTTGGCAAAACGTGTTGACATATAGAGGCCTAATTGGTGGTCTGGCATTTTTATGCGTGTAACGCCATCAAAGTGGTGAGGCTCGATATCTTTTGCAATTACAGTCGGTAGGGCTGTAATACCAGCTCTGTTTTTAGCTACAAACTCAACAGCTTGTTGCCATGTATTAACTTGTTGCTCATGGCTTAGTATTTCATTTTCATCAATGTCTAAATATTTAAGTATTAAGGTGCGCGCACCAGTACCGCGCTTATATGCTATGCCTTGTAATAATGCCTGCTTGCGTAAATTTTTAATACTTAAATCTGTTTCATTTGCCTGGATTATGAGCTGGTAACCAGCTTGATAAATTGTTGTTGAACGAGTCGCAAATAGATCTCTTTGAGGAAGCAGTAATAATGGCATAGCGATATCTACTTCATTATTTTTTAACATTTTAATTAAACGGGCTTGCGGTACTGTAATAACGTCAAAGTCGGATTCGAGATGATTAATAACACAGCTATATGCTGACTTTAATTCACCATGAAATTGTTTACGGTAGTACTTTAAAGATTCGCCATTTTCACTTGATACACCTATCAGCAATTTAGCTGAAACTGAATGGCTGAATGAAGCAATAAATAAAGCACATAAGGTGATAAAAAAACGTATAAAGTCCATTTATAAACTTGTCATGTTTTAATTAATTATTAATTTATCAATGACTAGTTATAAAAACAATATCAAGGTAACAACCTGAAATAACATCGTTGTATGTATTTAGCTTGAGTTATTCATTTATATATTTTAAAACAGTGCGTTAGATTTTTTTACTTGAGGGAAAAGCTGGAAACTGCAATATTGAAATCGTGTAGCATTTTGTAGCCTATGAAGTACTGTATTATTCTTCCAAATGGAGTTTGTAAATGATAAAAACAGCCTTAATTTTATTTTCATTGATTGCGTTTAATACGCAAGCACAAAGCTTTCAAGCAAAATTAGTCAAAGCTGCGAAAGAGCGTACTGAACACGTTGTAGTTTATAACGGCAGTTATCGAAAAATTGACTACCCCAATGGCGATGTACCAAAAAATATAGGTGTGTGTACCGATGTGATAATTCGCACCTATAGAGCTTTAGGAATTGATTTACAGGCGCTTGTACATGAAGATATGCGCGACAACTTTACCTTATATCCTTCAAAGCGAATTTGGGGCTTGACCAAACCAGATACCAACATTGACCACCGAAGGGTACCTAACCTGCAAGTATTTTTTGAAAAATTTGGCACAAGAAAAGTTATTAGCAAAACAGCTGCTGATTACCAAGCTGGTGATATTGTGACTTGGGTTTTACCTAATAATAGGCCTCATATCGGCATTGTTACAGATGAGCTATCTGAAGATAAATTAAGACCTCTCATTGTTCATAACATTGGCTGGGGGCCGAAAATGGAAGATATGTTATTTAACTATAAAATTACAGGTCACTATCGATTTGAACCAAATCTTAGCAAATAGTTTTTCCTGTATCAGAATTAAGCCGCTAGCTATTGCTAGCGGCTTTCTTGTATTTATAACCCGGCTTTTTTAGCGCGAGCAGTATGTAGTTTTTTATAGCTTTCGATTAAACGAAGGTGTCTATCTAATCCCTCAAGCTTCATGCTGGTCTCTGTTAGACCATAAAACATCACATCGCCGTTGATTGAGCCAACCACGGCATCCATTGTTTCTTGGCCAAACATACGGGTAAAGCTGTGGATGTAATCTTCAATTTCAAGGTCATCACTAAGAGCAACTTCTAACGTTGCGTGCATTGCTTGGTAGAATAGGCCACGTTCTACAATAGTATTGTCGTTATATTGTAAGAAAGCTTCAACAAGCTCCATTGCTGCTTCTAAATCACCAAGCGCTAAGTAAATAAGTAGTTTAAGCTCAAGAATCGTTAACTGACCCCACACTGTGTTTTCATCAAACTCAATGCCGATTAAGGTGATGATATCAATGTAGTTATCAAGTTCACTTTGTTCTAAGCGCTCAACTAAATCAGCAAGTTGATCTTCTGATAAACGGTGCAGATTTAAGATATCTTCGCGGAAATTAAGTGCTTTATTGGTATTGTCCCAGATTAAGTCTTCTACTGGATACACTTCTGAGTAATCAGGCACCAAAATACGACATGCAGTACCAAGATCTGAGAACTCAGCAATGTAAGCTTCTTTACCTAAGCTTTCTAAAATACCGAATAAGCTCGCTGTTTCTTCTTCATTGCTGCCAGAGAAATCCCACTCAACAAACTCATAATCGTGTTTAGCACTGAAGAAACGCCATGAAATCACGCCAGTTGAGTCAATAAAGTGTTCTACAAAGTTTTCTGGCTCAGACACAGCCATGCTATTAAATGTTGGCTTAGGCACATCGTTTAAACCTTCGAAGCTTCTGCCTTGTAATAGCTCAGTTAAGCTGCGCTCTAACGCAACTTCAAAGCTTGGGTGTGCACCAAAAGAAGCAAATACACCGCCAGTTTTAGGGTTCATGAGTGTTACGCACATGACAGGGAACTGACCGCCTAGTGAGGCATCTTTTACTACAACTGGAAAGCCTTGTTCTTCAAGGCCATTAATACCTGCAACAATCCCTGGGTATTTGTTTAAAACCTCTTGAGGTACGTCTGGTAAAACAATTTCTTGCTCAATGATCTGGCGCTTAACAGCACGTTCAAAAATTTCAGATAAACATTGTACTTTCGCTTCGGCAAAGTTGTTACCTGCGCTCATACCATTACTTAAGAATAAGTTTTCGATTAGGTTTGATGGGAAGTAAACCGTTTCACCGTCAGAGTGGCGTACATAAGGAATAGAACAGATACCACGTTCTTTATTGCCAGAGTTGGTATCAATTAGGTGTGAGCCACATAGCTCACCATCTGGATTATAAATTTCACGGGTATAGTCATCTAAAATGCCCTCTGGTAGAGAGTCATCGTCAGTCAGAGCAAACCACTTTTCATTTGGATAATGAACAAACTCGCTATTAGCAATGTCTTCGCCTAAGAACTGATCGTTATAGAAGAAGTTACAGTTTAAGCGCTCAATAAATTCACCCAAAGCTGAGCATAACGCGCTTTCTTTAGTTGCACCTTTACCATTAGTAAAACACATAGGCGAGGCTGCATCACGAATATGTAGAGACCATACATTAGGCACAATATTACGCCAAGAAGAGATCTCGATTTTCATCCCTAATTCTTCAAGGATGGCCGTCATATTTGCGATGGTTTCTTCAAGCGGTAAATCTTTACCTAAAATAAACGTGTTGCTGTCATCACCTGGTTTTGCCATCAGCATTGCTTGTGCGTCAGCTTCGATACTTTCTACAGTATCGATTTTAAACTCTGGCCCAGTTTGAATAACACGTTTTACCGTACAACGTTCAACAGAACGTAAAATACCCGTGCGGTCTTTTTCAGATAAGCTTTCAGGTAATTCAACCTGAATTTGGAAAATTTGGTTATAGCGGTCTTCTGGGTCAACGATATTGTTTTGCGCCACACGAATACCATCAGTCGGGATATCGCGTGAATTACAATACACTTTAATAAAGTAAGCCGCACACAATGCAGAAGACGCTAAGAAATAATCGAATGGACTTGGTGCAGTGCCATCACCCTTATAGCGAATAGGTTGGTCTGCAATGACAGAGAAATCATCAAACTTGGCTTCAAGTCTAAGGTTGTCGAGAAAATTAACTTTAATTTCCATTAAAAAATTCCACCTTTGTGCGCATTGCTATCTGAAGCTTTATACAGCTAGATAAGCATTTTCATCATAATAGGTGTAATTATCTGCTTTTTCGAAGTAATAGTCTTGGGTAAATCGAAAAAAAAGCGATTTTAATAAATAAAAGCCTAGGTTGTAGAGCTGATAGCGATAACTGTGGCGTTATCGCTAAGGGTTAAACACTCGAACCGCGAATAATTAAACGAGGCGGTAAAAGCGTATTTTCTACTTGTTCACCACGAATAAGCTTAAGTAGATTATCAACTAACATTTGCCCCGCAAGAGTGGTGTCTTGCTGAACAGTAGTAAGAGGCGGATTAACAAAGCTGGCAACAGCAATGTTATCAAAACCGACAACGTGAACATCGTCAGGAACTTTTATTTTTGCTTCTTTCAGGGCGCGAATAGCACCAATAGCAATAAGGTCACTGGCTGCAAATAAAGAGTTAAAACGAATATTATTGGCAATCAATGATCGAGTAGCATGATAGCCTGATTCTTCTGTAGAAATGGCATTAGCCATTTTACGTTCGTTAAGGGTCACACCTTTGGCTAAAAATGCATCCTTAAAGCCTTGGTAACGGGCAAAAAACTCAGGGCTATGCTCAGAGGCATCACCAATAAAAGCACAATCCGTTCTACCTGTTGCTAATAAATGCTCTGCCGCTAACTTACCACCACCATAATTATCACAGCTCACTGTTAAGTCAGGGCGGTTATCGACGCTTGCCCCCCAGCAGACAAACTTAGTGTGTTGGTCAATTAAGGTTTTAAATTTGGGTTGATAATCGAGGTAATCCCCATAACCCAATAAGATTAAGCCATCGGCACGGTGACTATCTTCATAATCAGCTTGCCAATCTGAGCTGCTTGATTGAAACGAAACAAGCAAGTCATAGCCTTCTTTCGCACACGCTCTGGTAATACTACCAAGCATCGCCAAAAAGAAAGGGTTTATTTGTGATTCATCTGAGGTTGGATCTTCAAATAACAAAAGGGCGAGGGTGCTACTTTGTTGTGTTCTTAGGTTACTGGCATTTTTATCAACTTTATAGTTGAGCTGTTTTGCTACCTCATGAACACGTCTACGCGTTTCTTCGTTGACCAAAGGGCTGTTTCTTAATGCGCGAGACACGGTTGACTGTGACACACCCGCATAATGTGCAATGTCAAAAGATGTCGCCTTACCTTTCATATTGTTACCAAATAACATAAGTAGTAATTGCCATTTTCGGCTATTTAATATTTTTTTCAAGCTATTTGTGACGAGTGGTTAATTACAAGCAAAACTCAGAGCTAATAGGTGTTATTTCTGTGCATTTTGTTGATTTTTAGCACTTAAGGCGTGAGTTTTTTAATAAAATACGTATGCATTCACAAATAATGAAAATTTTTATTGATTCGAATCTGACACCGGTGTCATAATGTCACTGTTTTATCATTTTGTTGTCAAAACGTATTTGGCTGCCCATTCATTTGGGCAGCATTTTTTTAATACAAAAGATAGCTTCTTTGAGGCAACGACCCAAAGTTTAGCAGACACAGTGGCTTTGCCATTGAAAACTAGAAAAATAAGCGGCAATAGCTTAGACAAATAGAGAAAACAACATGAACACACAGACAACTACAGAATTCGCTCCTATTCTTGTTGCCGATATCGGCGGCACTAACGCTCGTTTCGCTTTAATCACAGACTTTAATACGCAAACAAATCAGTTTGTTATAAAGCATAATTTAACATTCCCAAGTGCTGATTTTGGTTCTTTAGAAAGTGCAATTAATCAGTATTTCAGTCAAATATCGTTCCCAAAGCCTAAGCGTGCATGTTTAGCGGTAGCGGGCCCTATAAAAGCAGGCCAAGTACACTTAACAAACCTTGGCTGGCACTTTAACGTTGCAGATTTAAAAGCTGAGTTTTCATTTGAGCAACTTGAAGTTATCAACGACTTTGCCGCATTTGCTTATGCAGCACCATATTTAGACGATTCGCAAAATATGGCCGTTAAGGCAGGTCAAGCAGATGAAAATGCAAATATTGCAGTAATGGGCCCAGGCACTGGTTTTGGTGCAGCGTGCTTAGTGCGTACCTCTCAAGGCAGCGCAGTACTTAGCTGCGAAGCGGGTCATATTACCCTTGCCGCAGTAACAGAATTAGACCGCCTTTTAATCACTGAGCTTAAAAAACAATTAAATCATGTGTCAGTAGAGACAGTGTTCTCAGGCCCAGGTATTGCGCATTTGTATCGTGCTATGGCTGCGGTAAAAGGTGTTGAAGCTAAAAATTTAGATGCAGCGCAAATTAGTGAATTAGCCACTACAGGCCAATGCGAAGTGTGTGATGCGACATTAAATCAGTTTTGTGATTGGATTGGCAGCGTAGCCGGCGATTTAGCTCTTACATTTGGTGCATTAGGTGGTGTATTTATTGGTGGTGGTATTTTACCACGCATGCAACAACGTCTATTATCGAGTCGATTTATTGAGCGTTTTGCAGACAAAGGTATTATGTCGCAATATACTTCACAGATCCCTGTTACACTAGTAACACAAGACAACATTCCATTCATTGGTGCTGCTGCGTGTTTACATGTAAACAGTAACGCGTAATTTGCAGTTGGATTAAGAGCGGATGAAAAAAGTTACCATCAACAGTGTTGCCAGCCATGCTGGTGTTTCTAAGAAAACAGTCTCTCGCGTGCTGAATAATGAGCCAAACGTGAGTGATGCAACGCGCGAAAAGGTACTAAAAGTATTTAAAGAGTTAGATTACACGCCTAATCCTATTGCCCGTGGTTTAGCACAAAATCGCAGTTTCATAATTGGTTGCTTATACGACAACCCAAGTAAAAGTTACATTACCCGCGTGCAAACAGGTGCTTTAGCGGCGTGTCATGAACTTAATTACAACTTATTGATTCATCCTTGTGAGTTACGTGGCGAAGAGTTAATTAGTAACATTGAGCAGTTAATTCAAACCTCTCGTTTAGATGGTATCGTTTTAACTCCACCTTTTTCGGACTTTCCTCAATTAGTGAGTTTTTTAAAGTCGAAAAAGATCCCGTATGCTCGTGTAGCCTCAGCCACCCTTGAAGATGATTCTATTTCTGTACGAAGTAATGACGAGCAGGGCGCTTTTGAAATAACTGAGCATCTAATTAAGCTTGGTCACAAAGAAATTGCGTTTATTAAAGGTCACCCAGATCATAGTGCTACAGAACAACGTTTTAAAGGCTACCGCCGTGCACTTGCCTCAAACGGCATTGAATTTGATGAGCGTTTAGTCGAAGAAGGTAACTTTAGTTATCACTCTGGTGTTGATAGTGCCCGTACTATTTTAGATTTAAATCCTAGGCCAACGGCAGTCTTTGCTTCAAATGACTACATGGCAGCAGCGGTATTAAAGTTAGCTACGCAAATGCAATTGAAAGTGCCAGACGATATTTCTATTGCAGGTTTTGATAACGCACCTATTGCCCGTCATATTTGGCCAGGCTTAACCACCATCGCACAGCCAGTTGAAGAAATGACACAACAAGCAGTCAAGCAATTAATTACACATATTAGTGAACCACAAGAGTCACCTTATCAAGTGACACTTGAAGCAAAGCTAATTACTCGTGAATCAACAGCAGCAATTAAATAAATTTCATCATATTTTTTCACAGTAGCCCGAGAATGAGTGACGCGTTCTCGGGCTTTTTTATTTTGAAGCTAGAAAAGAGTGAATTTTAATTTAAGTTACTGTTTATAAGTAATAAGTTTGGCAATGTGTAAGCTTTATCTAAGTCGTTATAAGTAGTTATAAACATGAAATACCCTCATATTCTACTAAAATTAAATTGTTCATTATTTGGTCATTTAAAAAAATTAAACTAAATTTAACAGATAGGGTTGACACCGGTGTCACAGTCATGAGTTAATACAGTGACACCGGTGTCAGGTTGGTTGTGAGAGACAGCCTGATAGCGTACCTTTGAACGGGTAAATCAAAGATGCTCAGTACAGTTATATTCGTGGAGTCTGTAATTGTTACTGAGCCTTTATCCTCTAACTATAGAGATGAGTCGAATTTTATGTTGCATCCTCGTATCCAAGAAGTCACCGACCGCGTTATTGAACGTAGTAAAGAGACCCGCCAAGCTTATTTAAAGCGAATCGCGCACGCAAAAAAACAAACAAGAGTTCGTGCAGGTTTAGGCTGTGGTAATATTGCACACGTTATGGCTGCTTGTAGCAGCGATGACAAAGCTCGTTTAAAAGCTGACGAGCAACCAAACCTAGCTATCATCAACGCTTATAACGACATGCTTTCTGCGCATGTACCTTACAAAGATTATCCAGAAATCATCAAAAGCCTTGCAACCAAGTACGATGCAACAGCACAAGTTGCTGGTGGTGTACCTGCAATGTGTGACGGTGTAACACAAGGCCGTGATGGTATGGAACTGTCATTGTTTTCACGTGATGTGATTGCAATGTCGACTGCGGTTTCTTTATCGCACGACGTGTTTGACGGTGTTTTCTGTTTAGGTGTATGTGACAAGATTGTCCCAGGACTTTTAATTGGTGCCTTATCATTTGGTCATTTACCAACGTATTTCTTACCAGCAGGTCCAATGCAATCGGGTATCCCGAATAAAGAAAAAGCCCGCGTACGTCAAAAGTTTGCACAAGGCCTAGTAAGTCGCGAAGAGCTGTTAGAAGCAGAAAGTGCGTCGTATCACAGTGCCGGTACTTGTACTTTCTACGGTACTGCAAACTCGAATCAAATGTTAATGGAAATCATGGGTCTACATTTACCTGGTAGCTCTTTCATTAACCCATACACAGAACTACGTGATGGTTTAACAGGTCATGCTGTAGAAACCATGTTAAAGCAGTTAATCGAAACAAAAGATGCTAACTGCCTTGCAGACGTAGTGAGTGAAAAAACAATTATTAATGGTTTAGTCGGCTTGTTATCAACAGGCGGTTCAACAAACCACGCAATCCACCTAGTAGCAATCGCTAAAGCAGCGGGTGTGATCCTTACGTGGAAAGACATGGCTGACTTATCTGAAGTTGTGCCACTTCTTACGCGCATCTACCCGAATGGTTCAGCAGATGTGAACCACTTCCAAGCTGCTGGTGGTATGGGCTTCCTAATGAAGCAACTACTTAGCAAAGGTTACCTACACAACGACGTGAAAACGATTGTTGGTGATGGCCTTGAAGCTTACACCACAGAGCCAATGTTAGATAAAGATTCATCAGTGATCATGACTAACAGCACAGGCCCAAGCAAAGTTAAATGGGTAGCGTGTCCTGAAAAGTCACACGACGAAGAAGTATTGCGTCCGATTGATAATCCGTTTAGTAAGCAGGGTGGTTTACAGCTTCTTACAGGTAACCTTGGTAAAGCAGTTATTAAAGTATCTGCAGTGGCTGAGTCACATCAGGTTGTTTCTGCGCCAGCTAAAGTATTTAGCTCACAAGGCGAGTTACAAGAAGCGTATAGCCGTGGTGAATTAAACACCGACTTTATTGCTGTAATTAAAGAGCAAGGTCCGAAAGCGAAAGGCATGCCTGAGCTTCATAAATTAACGCCAGTAATGGCAACACTCCAAGATCAAGGCTACAAAGTAGCTATTGTGACAGATGGTCGTATGTCGGGCGCATCAGGTAAAGTTCCTGCAGCAATCCACTTAGCACCTGAAGCTGTTGAAGGTGGTGTAATCGCAAAAATTCACGAAGGTGATTTAGTGACACTTGATGCACCAGCGGGTGTATTAAAAGTACACGTAAGCGATGAAGAATTAGCAAAACGTGAATTACAACTTAGCCAACCAAGCCAAACATATGGTACAGGCCGAGAATTATTCGCAGGTTTCAGAAATATAGTAAGTAGTGCAGACCTTGGCGCTAGCGCCTTCGGTTTAGAATAATAATACGCCGTTACTGGGCTATGAGGAACATACAATGAGCATTGAGAAAATTTTATCATCGGCACCTGTGGTACCGGTTGTTGTTATCGAAAAACTTGAAGATGCAGCACCCCTTGCACGTGCGCTTTATAACGGTGGCTTAAAAGCATTAGAAATTACTTTGCGAACGCCGATTGCGGCAGAAGCAGTAAAGCTTATGAAAGAAGCTGTACCTGAAGCATACGTAGGCACAGGCACTGTTATTGATAAAGCGACATTTAATGCATCTGTAGAAGCTGGTGCTGATTTTATGGTTAGCCCAGGTGTAAACGACGAATTATTAGCACTGGCTAAAGAGTCAGATATTCCATTTTTACCCGGTGCAGCAACACCAAGTGAAGTAATGAAATTAGCAAGCCAAGGCTTTAAGTTCTTAAAGTTCTTCCCTGCAGAAGCGGCAGGTGGTACAGCAATGCTTAAATCAATTGGTGGCCCTTTACCGCAAGTGACTTTCTGCCCAACTGGCGGCATTAGCCTTGAAACAGCGCCTAACTACCTAGCACTTAAAAACGTAATCTGCGTAGGTGGTACTTGGATGTTAGATAAACAACTTATTGAAAACAAAGACTGGCAAGCCATTGAAGCGCTTGCTCGCCAAGCAAGTGAAGTAAAATAATTAACGGGAGATATTAGAATGATTAATGTTGCAATTAATGGCTATGGACGTATCGGTCGTAACGTATTACGTGCTCTTTATGAGTCAGCTCAAAACAACGAAATCAAAATTGTTGCTATCAACGATTTAGCACCAGCAAATGTTAACGCGCATTTAACTCAATTTGACTCAGTACACGGTCAATTTTCTCAAAAAGTAACACTTGCTGAAAACACCATGCTAATTGGTAATGATGAAATTACCCTTACGCAAGAGCGTGATCCTGCAAACCTTCCTTGGAAGGAATTAAACGTCGATATCGTATTAGAATGTACGGGTTTATTCACTTCACGTGAAGCAGCTGCAAAACACATTGAAGCCGGTGCTAAAAAAGTAATCGTTTCTGCGCCTGGTACTGATATGGATGCAACAGTTGTTCATGGTGTTAACAGCGAAGTTTTAAACGCTGACAGCAACATTATTTCAAACGCATCGTGTACAACAAACTGTTTAGCACCGATTGCAAAAGCAATCAACGACACAGTAGGTATCGAGCAAGGTAGCATGACAACCATTCATGCTTACACAAACGATCAAAACCTATCTGACGTTTATCACCCTGACTTATACCGTGCACGTAGCGCAACTCAGTCAATGATCCCAACTAAAACAGGTGCAGCTAAAGCGGTTGGCTTAGTGCTTCCTGAACTTGCGGGTAAACTTGACGGCATGGCAGTACGTGTGCCAACAATCAACGTTTCTTTAGTAGACTTAACGTTCGTTGCTAAGCGTGAAACAACTGCAGCAGAAATCAACGAAGTCGTTAAAGCTGCATCAGAAGGTGCAATGCAAGGTATTCTTGAATACAACGAACTACCGCTTGTTTCTATCGACTTTAATCACAACCCAGCGTCTTCAATCTTCGATTCTACGCAAACTAAAGTAGATGGTAAGCTTGTTAAAGTAATGGCTTGGTACGACAACGAGTGGGGTTTCTCAAACCGCATGTTAGACCAAGTTAAAGCGCTAGGTCAGTTCTTATAATAGAACAGTAAAAGTTTAAGCTTTATCCAACAAAGCCACGTTTACCGTGGCTTTTTTGGTTTTTGCTGGAAATTAATTACGATTCACATTACTTTATTGTGCGTAATTGTTTTCAAGGAAAGGTAATGAAAAAAATCTTATTAACAGCTTCACTTTTTGTAACGTCGTTACTGCCAAGCTATGTATCAGCATCGCACGAAGCACAGCAACTTGCAGTGTGTTTAACTGATTCACTGAATGGCAAAGAGCGGAAAAATCTAGCTAAATGGATTTATCTGGGTATGTCAACGCACAGTATAATTAAACCTTTCTCGAACGTGACAGAGCAAGATATAGATGAAACTAATCGCTATGTTGGTGCGTTAGTTACGCGTTTATTAACCGAAGATTGTCCAAAGCAAGCTAAGGCAGCGATTGAGGTCGGCGGTCAGGGAGCAATGGAAAACGCGTTCGGTATTGTCGGTGAAGTTGCAATGCAAGAGTTAATGGCTGAGCCAAGTGTGGGTAATGCTTTAGGTGCATTTGATAAATACCTTGATCAAGATAAGTTTGATAAAGCATTTCAGTAATATTAAAAAACTTAACATTATATAAGTCTAAATCGTTCCATAAGGATATGGATGCTCAATAAAATTAAAAAGTTATTCGCTAATAAGTTATATAGGTCAATTGCGCTAGTTTTAGTCATTCTTATTGCTGGACCTGAGTTAATGATGGGATATGAGCTCATGGCGCTACTTGAGTTTTTAGGTCCATCTACATTTGTTCTTATTCATTTGGCCGGAGTAAAGCTCTACCTGATAAAGCTAAAAAATGCTTTCATGAGTTTTGAAAAACATAGTTTGTGCTATAGGCCAAAGGCTTCACACATTATTGCAATGCCTGCGTTGATTATTCATTACCTACCTGAACGCAGCATCGTTTTGGGTTTTCTGAGCTCAATATCAATTTGTTGTATACACATGTTCGTGATAGCTTAGCGTATATTTGTTCCTAAATTCTTCTGTGTTATGCTGCAAAAAATTGATAAATGGATTTTATATCATGACACGTCTTTATCATCGGCTATTTAGGGCTGAGCAGTTTCAAGTGGGTGAAGGCAATATAAGCGGCTATATTGCTTGCTTCTTAGCGGTTTTATCCTGTTTAGGGGTACTAGCTTTTCATTTTCCTGAGTATTTAACGACCCCAGAGCTCAGGCAAAACTACAGTGTCGAGTTTTTACGCCAGTTGATGTTTGTGGCATTGATTATTTCAGGCAGTTTAGGGTTGTTGAACTTTGTTCGTAATACTAATAAACGGCTCGGTGCAACGGCTTGGGTGTTGATCTCGCTTGCGATTGCATTTGGCGGGCCTAATGTTGAGGTGGGCGACTTTAAAGATAATACGCCGTACTTGGGGCTTGATTGGTTCATTCTTGACTTACTTGGTTCAACCCTGATTTTTATTCTAATTGAGAAGCTACTGCCGCACCGTAAAGAGCAAAAAATCCTCCGTTCTGAGTGGCAGGGTGATTTAAATCATTTCTTTGTTAATCACTTAATTATTGGTTTTGTGTTGCTGGCAACCAATCAGTTCGTGCATCACGCATTTGGCTGGGCTGTGTCTGATACAGTGCAAGGCTTTATTATTCAACTGCCATTTTTACTGCAGCTATTTCTAATCATTTTAGTAGCCGATTTAATGCAATATTTTGTGCATAGGGCTTATCACGAAGTGCCTCTGCTTTGGCGTTTTCATGCCGTGCATCATAGTGCAAAAGAGATGGATTGGCTGGCAGGCTCTCGTCAGCATATTTTAGAAATACTCGTGACGCGCAGCTTAGTGCTCACGCCTATTTTTGTGCTCGGCTTTCCATCGGATGTTATTAGCCTATATGTAATAATTGTTGGCTTTCAGGCAGTATTTAACCACGCCAATGTTCGTGTGAGATTTGGATGGTTAAAGTATTTGCTGGTTACGCCTCAGTTTCATCATTGGCATCATTCATCTGATAAAGCGGCCATTGACCGTAACTATGCTGCGCATTTTTCTTTTTTAGATTATCTATTTGGCACTGCTGTCAAAGGCCAAGCAGAGTGGCCCGACAAATATGGTGTAGTCGGCGATTACATGCCCGAAGGTATGTTCAAGCAACAGGTGTTCCCGTTTAAAAAGCAAAAATAAAGCCTCACTGAGGCTTTATTAATAAGGACCCTAAATCATAATCGCGAAACTAGCTCAGAAAGGCGAGGGCGTTTTTCTGAGTTGAGTACCAAGCACTCTTGAGCTATGTCAGCAAGCATCTTAGTAATGTCGTTTTGTTCACTCACTACAGTCAGTAAATCATCGATGAAATAACCAAGGGCGCGTACTTCAATCCCTTCTAGTAGCTGCTGTTGATCAGGCGTCAGCATTGATAAGTCTGTTGCCGCACCAAAGTCACCAAACAATAAGTCGCCTTGTGAATTGATCATGCTGTTATGGGCATAAATGTCACCATGGCTTACTTGCTTTTGATGCAAATGGGCGAGGGTATTGGCCATTTGCTTAACGACTTTTAGCACCATTTCTGGCGCGTACTGGCAGTTGTCTTCGAATGTGTCTCGTGTACAAGTTGCAAGGGAAGGTGGCAAACCAAGATTCGTAAACTCTTTACTGATAAGCTCCATCACTAAACCGAGTTGAGACTCTTCATCGACATAGCCCAATGCTTTTATGAGATTTGGATGCTCACTGGCTTTTAAACAGCAATTTAGCTCATCGAGTGGATAGCCATCACTGGTGATCTCGCCTTTAAATAACTTAAGGGCAACAGGCTGTTGATGCCAATTGGCTAAGTGAATAACCCCAGATGCACCTTGGCCAATCTGCTTTTTAACTTCGATTTCATCCAGTGCAATTTTGCTAAACTGCTCACAGTGTAAGCTAGTTGAGCGATTTAAATCGTTACCAGAGAAGGCAAGCCAAGCAAGTTTCGGTAAAGCTAAAAGCCAACCTTCAACTTTTGTAAGCTTATTGGCACTTAAACGTATTAGCTCAAGCTCTTTACAATTAGCCATTGACTCTGGCAAATGTGTTAACTGATTACCTGCCAGTGCGAGCTTTTTAAGCTTGCTGTACTCACCAAATGTTTCAGGTAAAGCGGGAATTTGATTATCAGTTAAGATTAACCATTCTATCTGTGTTGGCAAACAGTGCGCTTCAAATTCAGTTATTTGATTACCTTTAAATGCCACCATGATTAAGTTTGGGCATTGTCTTAGCATGTCTGGTATATGTTTAAACTGATTAAATGATAAAAATAGCCGTTTGAGATTTTTTAATTTGTAAAAATCGTCAGGTAAATCACTTAGCTGGTTATTTGATAAATCAAGGATTTCTAACGTATCGGCTAGGGTATAAATTTCTTTTGGCAATTCGGTTAGTTCTGCAATAAGCTGAAGCCGGGTACAACCTTGTAAAGAACCGGCTTTTAACTCTTCGAGGGTATTCAATGTTGATTCCTTTGGGCTAAAAAGGTAAAGGCCAACTTGGTTGGCCTTTTTTATTAAAACTGTGCGTTGTGGTAAACGTTTTGTACGTCGTCACAGTCTTCTAGCATGGCTAAAAAGCGTTCCATGACTTCAACGTCTTCACCTTCAATGGGTGCTTCTACTTGCGGCACAAAAGCAATTAGATCTTCGTGGAAATCAGTAATTCCCATTTCTTCAAGTGCTGTACGGGTATTGTTGTACTCAGTGTGTGGAGCGAATACAGTCACTTTACCGTCTTCAACTTCTACATCTGTTACATCAACATCAGCCATCATTAGTGCTTCTAAAACAGCCTCGTCATCATCACCATCAAACACAAAAATAGCAAGGTGATCAAATAAGTGTGATACTGAGTTTTGCGCACCAATTTTTGCATTCGCTTTTGTAAAACAAACACGTACGTCAGCAAAGGTACGTTTGTTGTTGTCGGTTAAACAGTCAACAATAATCATACAGTTACCCGGGCCGTAACCTTCATAGCGAGTTGCTACGTAATCTTCGCCGCCACCGCCTTTGGCTTTATCGATTGCACGCTCAATTACATGCGTAGGTACTTGGTCTTTCTTTGCACGCTCAATTAAGCGACGCAGCGCTAAGTTGCCATCGGGATCAACACCACCATTCTTAGCGCAGATATAAATTTCTTTTCCGTACTTTGAATAAACTTTGGTTTTTGCACCCGCAGTTTTTGCCATTGAGTCTTTTTTGTTTTGATAAGCTCTGCCCATCTGCGTGTTGCCTTTTTGTTATAGATAAAAATAAAGCGGTTATTCTAATCATTTAACCCACTAGTTAACAGTGTTTATTCATCGCTTTGCTGCAACTGCCACATTCGAGCGTATTCACCATTCGCAGCAAGTAGCTGTTGGTGCTGACCTTGTTCAACAACCTGTCCTTGTTTCATCACAATAATTTTGTCTGCGTCAGTAATTGTTGATAAACGATGTGCAATAACTAAGCTGGTGTGCCTTTGTGCGACTTCACGCATCGCACTAAGAATGGCTTGCTCTGAATGCGAATCTAGCGCCGATGTTGCCTCATCAAATAATAAAATCGGTGAACCTTTTAAAATGGCTCTGGCTATTGCAATGCGCTGCTTTTCACCCCCCGACACTTTTAAACCGCGCTCACCAACAAGGGTTTTATCGCCTTTGTCTAGGCTGGCAATAAATCCATCTAAATGGGCAAGGCTTATGGCTTTATCAATTTCATCTTCGCTTGCAGTTGGGTTTCCGTAGGCGATGTTTTCGCGAATGCTGGTATTAAATAGCACGGTATCTTGCGGTACGATGGCAATAGCTTGGCGCAAGCTCTCAAGTGTTACTGTGTTGATTGCTTGCTCATCGATATAAATTTTGCCCGCATCCACATCATAAAAGCGGTAGAGTAGGCGGCTTAGAGTGCTTTTACCTGCGCCACTGGCACCCACAATGGCTACCTTGCTGCCAGAAGTAACTTCAAAACTTAAGTTATTTAAAATCGACCGTTGTTTGCCGTAACTAAAAGAGACATTTTCAAATCGGATAGCTGCTTTGGTAGCTTTTAATGGTTTTGCATCTTTGTCATCGCTAATGGCGGCTTTTCGATTTAATAGCCCGAGCATGTTTTCAAGATCAGTCAGCGCACGGCGTATCTCACGATAAACAAAGCCTAAAAAGTTAAGCGGTAAAAATAGCTGGATCATGTAGGCATTAATCATCACAAGCTCACCTATGGTCAGCTCTTTATTGACCACTGAACTGGCACCTAGCCACATTAGCGCTGTAATAGCTGCGGCTATAATAAGTGCCTGCCCTGAATTAAGCGCCAGTAATGATAAACGATTTTTTAGCCTTGCTTGCTCCCATTTAGCTAAAAAGCTGTCGTAGGTGCTCGCTTCATATTGTTCATTGTTGAAGTACTTAACGGTTTCGTAATTTAGCAAGCTGTCGATAGCACGGGTATTAGAGTTGTTATCGGCAGTATTTGCTTCACGAATAAATCGGTTACGCCACTGAGTTACTATCACAGTGAAAGCAATGTAAATAGCGACCGCTATAACGGTGACTAGTGCAAACCACGGCGAAAATAAGGTCGCAAAAATAATCGCTACTGTGATTATTTCAAATAAGGTTGGTACGATATTAAACATCAAAAAGCGCATTAAAAAACTAAGGCCACTTGTACCACGCTCTATATCGCGACTAATTCCACCTGTTTGCCTGTCAAGATGAAAGGTAAGCTCTAAACTATGCAGGTGTTTAAATACTTTTAAGCCAATATGGCGCATTGCGTGCTCTGTAACTCGGCCAAATAATGCATCGCGAACTTCACCAAAAAACACACTGGCAAAGCGCAGCAAACCATAAGCGATCAGCAAGGCAACAGGAACACTCAATACCGGGTTGATACTCGCATCAACCGCGTCAATTATTTCTTTAAGTGCCCAAGGCATCAGCAATGTGGCGCCCTTTGCTGCAATAAGCGCCATTACGGCTAAAATAACTCGGCCTTTAAAGGTCATTAAATAGGGCCAGAGTGTTTTGATGCTTTGTGATAGGTTCATTGCATCAGGCGATCTCGTCACCTGTTCTTTGCGGCTCATTCCACGCATGGGTGTCTCTTAAAAATCAATTTGATAAAAATAGGCAAAAGCTTTCGTGTTTTAGGCAAGTGTATTTTGCAAATTTACCTCTATACTGAGTGCAGTATACACCAGCGCATTAGCAAATTTGTTAATTGCATGAGTTAAACACGAAGAAAATTAAGGAGTAAGCATGAAAACCGTCGGTTATGCAGCACATGATTCTGAAAAACCATTAGAGCCGTATCATTTTGAACGCCGTGCACTTCGTGATGAAGATGTATCAATAGAAATTCTTTATTGTGGCGTGTGCCATTCAGACTTGCACACAGCAGAAAACGATTGGGGCTGGACTCAATACCCAGTCGTGCCAGGCCATGAAATTGTTGGCCGTGTTCTTGAAGTAGGCAGCGGCGTTACTAAATACAAAGTGGGCGATAATGTTGCTGTAGGTTGTATGGTTGATAGCTGTTTAAGCTGTGACCAATGTCATCACGGTGAAGAGCAGTTTTGTCGTGAAGGTATGGTAGGGACTTACTCAGGACAAGACCGTATCAGTGGTGAACTCACTCAAGGTGGCTATTCAAAACACATTGTGGTGCGTGAAGAATTTGTACTGAGCGTGCCTGAAGGCTTAGACCTTGCTAAATGTGCACCAATTTTATGTGCGGGTATCACAACGTATTCGCCATTACGTACCTGGAATGTCGGCCCAGGCAGCCGTGTTGGTGTGATTGGTTTAGGTGGTTTAGGCCACATGGCGATTAAAATCGCAGCTGCAATGGGCGCACATGTTACGGCAATTAGCCGTAGTGATAAGAAAAAACAGCAGGTTTTATCTTATGGCGCAAAAGATCTATTAGTATCAAGCGATGAAGATGCCATGCAAGCGCATGCAAATCAATTTGATGTGATCATTAATACCATTCCGGTAAAACACGACTTTACACCGTATATCCCGCTTTTAGATATTGATGGGACTCAAGTATTGGTTGGTCAAGTAGGTGAGCTTGCTGAGTCTAACTCTGTGCCGTTATTAATGGGGCGTCGCCGTGTTGCAGGCTCATTGATTGGCGGTATTGCGCAAACTCAAGAAATCCTCGACTTCTGTGCACTACATAATATTCTGCCAGAAGTTGAAATGATCAAAATGGAGCAAATTAATGACGCTTTTTATAAATTAAAGCAAGGTGATATGGCCTCACGCTTTGTTATCGACATGTCATCATTAGAAGTTTAACTTGTTTAAAAAAGTTAAACTAACTAAGCGGGTCTAGTTAGGCTCGCTTTATTTTAGTTACTTTTATTTAAGTAATACCTTGTGTTTTATTTTTTTACCCTCATTATAGCCCTGTTATCCGCTTAATTTATTGGTCAGTTCTTGTTACGGTTTTTCTCAGTCATTATCTTGCTATTTACTGTGTTCTTTAGTGCACAGAGCATGGCTATGCCTGACAATCACTCACACTTTGCTGCGACTAAATTGTTCCAAGTCGAGCTGACTAAAACCCCAGTTATTTCCCAAACTCATACAGTCGAACATCCTAAGCCGGTAGAACCATCGGGGTTTGATACCCTAGTGCCGCGTTTAACTGCCAGTAATTCATCATTGTTTCTTTATCATAGTCAGGTTGACCCTGATTACGAGCTATTAATTGAATTCTTTGCTGAAGATTGGGGGAAAGAGCACTTTTTAGCGCCGCCAGGGGCTGTGCGTGAGATCCCATGGTTTGCCTTAGCAACCCAACGTAAATCCCGTATTAGTGGCTGGAAAGACGCTAATCTTTTGTACAAAGCCAATACGACCTACCATAACTAAACGACTTCCTTCGTTACTTTTATATTTTTGGAATTAATTTTTACCGGCTGACAATGCCGGAAGGAAGTCATGTATGTCACATAAATCAAAGCCGGCGCTATGGCGTCGTCTAAAAATGAGTTATGTCGCTATGATAGCGGCGTGTATTTTACTAGCGGTAAGCGCATTACCTAATCTTTATCCTAATAAGTCTTGGTTGCACATTAGCTTGCCTGATCAAACTGTGACGCTGCAAAGTGTGACAACGTCACTAAACCAACATGGTTTTGAAGTGACTGAAGCAAATGATAGCCAAGCACAACTGGCTATTTTATTAAGCGAGCCAACCCAAAGTGCCAATGCGCTGAGTTTTATCAAAACACAATACCCACAGTTAGACGCTAAAATTGTTGAGCATGCGACAAGCCCACAGTGGCTTCAGCAGCTTGGTCTTTCACCAATTAAGTTAGGACTCGACTTAAATGGTGGGGTGTTATTTGTGCTTGATGTTGACTTAGATAAAGCAATGCAAGAGCACTTAAGCAGTGTGTATCAACAAACTAAATTGGCGCTTCGTAAAGATAAAATTCGTGGTATTCGGGCAAGTGAAGTAAAAGGAGGGGTTGAGCTACAAATTTTACCAAGCTCCGAGGAGCAACTCGCAGGGCTCGTCTCAACGTTACAAGGTCAATTCAAAGGCCTGATGCAAACTAAATCAACCACTAATAACCTAACCACGGTATTACTGCATTTTAATGAGCAAAGCCAAAGCGAATTCAATAAACAAGTTATGGCGCAAAGCTTAACAACCCTGCGTGGTCGTATTGAAGAGCTTGGCATCACAGAAGCGGTAACGCAACGACAAGGTAAGCAGCGCATTCGCATCGAGTTACCCGGTGTGCAAGACCCATCTGAAGCTAAGCGTATTATTGGTGCAACAGCGACCCTCGATTTTTATCAGGTCGTCGAAGTAGGTGGTAAAGCGTTTAATGTGCAAGGCGGTGGCGTTGTTAATTTAAATCCTATAGCGATTTTTTCAGGTGATCACATCAATAATGCCAGTGTTGGTAAAGATGAGTGGGGCAAGCCTTTAGTTCAGCTCAGTTTAGACTCGCAAGGTGGTGATGCGATGTCTGCTTTTTCGAAGCACAACATTGGTAAGCCAATGGCCACTGTGTATTCTGAATACTCACGGGGTGAAAATGGCGAAGTTGTGAAAAAAAGCGAAGTGATCAATGTGGCAAACATTGCTCAGCACTTAAGCTCTCGTTTTAGCATTACCAATATGAAAAGCCCACAAGCTGCTTACGATTTAGCGCTTCTATTACGTGCAGGGTCGCTCACAGCACCAGTGACCATTGTACAAGAGCAAACCATAGGCCCAAGCTTAGGCAGTGAAAACATTGAGCATGGCTTAGCTGCGTTAATGCTGGGTATCGGTATTACCCTTGCCTTTATGGCGCTTTGGTATCGTCGCTTAGGGCTGATTGCCAATATTGCTTTGCTACTAAATTTAACTGCTTTAGTTGGTTTAATGTCGTTATTGCCGGGCGTTGTACTGACCTTACCGGGCATTGCAGGGCTTGTTCTGACGATAGGTATGGCTGTTGATACGAATGTGATTATCTTTGAGCGAATAAAAGAAGAGAAACGCAAAGGTCGACCTACATATCAAGCGATTGAGCAAGGTTATAACCAAGCATTTACGACCATTTTTGATGCCAATGTGACTACGATGATCACGGCAATTATTTTATACGCCATT
>NZ_JAKGBG010000061.1:0-25348 GCF_021532595.1 Pseudoalteromonas sp. OFAV1 | reverse complement strand
CTCAGTAGTGAAACGAAACAGCGCCGATGATAGTGTGGCATTTGCCATGTGAAAGTAGGACATCGCCAGGCTCCAAATAAGAGAAAGCCCGATTCGAAAGAGTCGGGCTTTTTTGCGTTTAAGCTATTCACACAATGTGCCTTATTCATTCTTTAGGTAGGTTGGGTAGAGCGAAGCGAAACCCAACATAAACACAGGATATCAGACGTCAGATAATAGATGTCAGTTGATCTACCGAGTTGTTAGGTAACTGAGTCTCCCTTAGTAACAAAGCCTCGTAGGAGGCACTTCAGTGCCGAATTCAAACTATAACAAACACATTCATGGCTAAAGCTATTCCTATGTGATGCTTATCTCAGACGGCAGATAATAGATGTCAGTTGATCTACCGAGTTGTTAGGTAACTGAGTCTCCCTCAGTAACAAAGCCTCGTAGGAGGCACTTCAGTGCCGAATTCAAACTAAAACAAACACATTCATGGCTAAAGCAATTCCTACAAGTACACTTTACCTAGAGCCTAGAGCCTAGAGCCTAGAGCCTAGAGCCAAGAGGCTACAGCCTCCGGCAGATGGAGACGCAGTACCAGACACCTCCACCGCGCGGCTGACAGCTGAAAGCTCTATTGATGTCAGGTTTCGCTTCGCTCTACCCAACCTACGGCAGACTTCAAACGTAACTCATGATCCAAAAACAAAAACGCCAGCATATAGCTGGCGTTTTTAAATCTGAAGGTAAGCTTGATATTAAGCTTTTGGACCTGCTGATTTGATTGCTTCTGAAACATCGTATTTAGCAAAGTTTTCAGTGAAGTCTGAAGCTAGTTTGTTTGCGTATTCTGCGTACTTCTCTTTATCTTCCCATGTGTTGATTGGGTTAAGAAGTTGGCTGTCTACACCAGGTACTGCCACTGGTACATCTAGGTTAAGTACGTCGATGTGTTGAGTCTCTACGTCAGCTAGTTTACCAGATACAATGGCATCAACTACAGCACGTGTCGTTGGGATATCGAAACGTTGACCAGTACCGTAAGGGCCGCCAGTCCAGCCTGTGTTAACTAGGTATACTTTTGCGCCGAATTCACGTACACGCTTCATTAGAAGCTCTGCGTAAACGCCTGCAGGGCGTGGGAAGAACGGAGCACCGAAACATGTTGAGAATGTAGACTCGATGTCGCTAGTTGAACCGATTTCAGTTGAACCAACTTTCGCAGTGTAACCGCTTAGGAAGTGGTACGCTGCAGCTTCTTCAGTTAGTACTGAAACTGGAGGTAACACACCGCTCACGTCACATGTTAAGAATACAACAGCTTTTGGCTCGCCAGCTCGGTTTTCTACTTTACGTTTTTCAACGTGCTCTAGAGGGTAAGCTGCACGGCTGTTCTGTGTAAGGCTAGTATCATGGAAATCTGGTACACGGTTTTCGTCAAGTACCACGTTTTCTAAGATTGTACCGAAGCGAATTGCATTCCAAATAACGGGTTCGTTCTTTTGTGATAGGTCGATACATTTCGCGTAACAACCACCTTCGATATTAAATACGCTACCAGGTGCCCAACCGTGCTCGTCATCACCAATAAGGAAACGAGTAGGATCCGCTGATAATGTTGTTTTACCTGTACCAGATAAACCGAAGAATAAGGCTGTGTCGCCTGCTTCACCTACGTTTGCAGAACAGTGCATTGGTAATACACCTTTTGCAGGAAGTAGGAAGTTTTGAACAGAGAACATTGATTTCTTCATTTCGCCTGCGTAGCGCATACCAGCCAGTAACACTTTACGTTGTGCGAAGTTGATGATTACAGTGCCATCACTGTTAGTGCCATCGCGCTCTGGGTCACATACAAATGAAGGTACGTTCATGACCTGCCACTCTGGAAAGTCAGCAGTATTGTATGTTTGTGGTTCGATAAACATGTTTTTGGCAAAAATGTGATGCCATGCAGTTTCTGTTGTTACTACAACTGGTAAATAATGCTCAGGATCAGCGCCAACTTCTAGGTGAGAGATGAAGTGGTCGTTGCTTTTCACGTGTTGTTCTACACGTGCCCATAACGCGTCAAACTTGTCTGCATCGAATGGGCGGTTTACGTTGCCCCATTGGATTTCGTTTTCAGTGCTTGGCTCTTGAACAATAAAACGATCTTTTGGAGAGCGGCCAGTGCGTTCACCGGTTTTTGCAACAAAAGCACCATTAGCGGCTAGAGTCCCTTCGCCACGACGAATAGCGTGTTCGACAAGTTCAGCTGCAGTAAGATCAACAAAACTAGTAGCGTTTGCAGTCATGTTTATACCTAAATTGTGAGAGATTGAACGGGATAGCTCTGGGGTTCTTAGTTTTCCCTTTTGCTAAAAGAATAGTAACAGAAGGATTAGGGATATTCGAGTGTCTGAAGGGCTTAAAAAGGCATATATTTGGCAAAAAACATGAATAATTTCAATGATACCGGTGTCATAAAATGTCACTTTTTCATGACACCGGTATCATTAGTTTTTAAACTTTTTTTAATAAAAAAGCCGCACTCAGTGCGGCTTTTAATATAATAATATTATAGTTGCAGTTTTAATTGAAAATAGACTTTATTTCTTGTTCATCGAAAATGTAGTCTTTTAAGCAATAGTGGCAGCTAATTTTCACTTCACCATTTGCTTTTACATCTGCAAGTAATTCGTCTTGGCCTACATTAACGAGTGCAGCAATAGTTTTGTCTCTGCTGCAACCACAACGGAAATTGATTGCTTGTGGCTCGAATAACTGCGGGTTGTCTTCATGATATAGACGAGTTAGTACTGTGTTTGCATCTAAGTGTAATAATTCATCATCTTTGATGGTATTACTGATAGCTTCAAGATGCGTAAAGTCTTCAACTGACTTTTCTTTATTTACAGGCAATACTTGTAAAAATAAGCCAGCAGCTTTTGCTGATTCTGCTGTAACCTCAGTTGCAAACCAAAGGCGTGTTTTTAACTGCTCTGATTGTTCAAAGTAGTTTTCAAGACATTTATCTAAGCTATCGTGCTCTAGTGGCACAATACCTTGGTAACGTTCGCCTTTTGTAGGTGTAATAGTAATAACCATGTAGCCATTACCAATTAGTTCTTTAATAGTGCTGCCTGTTACTTCACCCTGCAGGCGAGCGACACCACGCATATTTTGTTTATCGTCACCATTAATTACAGCGTATTTTACAGGACCATCACCTTGTAGTTGTACGGCGATTTCACCTTCAAACTTTAATGTGGCTGTTAATAAGCATGTCGCAACCAGCAATTCACCTAACAGTGTTTGCACTGCAACAGGGTAATTATGGTTCGCGATCATTTCTTGATAAGTTTTGTCAATTTGTACGAGTTCACCACGTACATCAAGCTGATCAAATATATAACGATGAAGTAAATCTTGTTGCATGAGTTGCATTACCTAACTTGATTTCAGTTTTAACAGTTCACGTCTTTGCTTTTTATCTGGTTTACGCTCAGGATGTGGAGCAAAGAAGCTGTTGTTCTTACGGGCGATAGCATTTGCTTCGCGTTTCTCAATACTTGCTTGAGTTTCTTGGTATAAGGTTTGTGCAATGGGGGCGCCTTGACGTTTTTCAAGGATCTTTTCTATTATCACAACCTTTTCGTCGACTCCTTGCAGTAGTTTTACGACTGCACCCACTTCGACGATTTTGCTGGGTTTTGTTCGTTGTCCATTATAATGTACTTTGCCACCTTGCACCATGTCTCGTGCGACTGAACGAGTTTTGTAAAAGCGGGCAGCCCATAACCACTTATCAAGGCGCACGCTTAACTCATCTTTAGTATCTTTCGACTGCTGAGTGTTACCTTTTGACACAATTGTGCTCTTTTAAAGCTGCTAATATATAGACAAAATCTACCATGAAACTTAATAACAAAGAAATAGTCATAGCTATTCCTTACCTGCTTTGTTCTGCAAAATAACCTCGTTTACAAAGTTTAATATCGGTGTGCTTGTTGAATGAAAAATGAAAAGGTACTATAGGCCAGCTATCAAGCTGTAAATTAAAAAAAGAAATAGAGTATATGGAACAACACTTACAACAAGTTAGACAGTTTTTAAACGGCTTACCACACGCCAAGCTAAGTGCACTTGTAGTGCTGTTAGTTGTTGTTTATATTGCATTTTTATCTTCAAAGTTGTTTTGGCTAGCTTGGCCGGAGCCTGATACCAAAGCATTGCCAATCAATACCGCCTATACCACTTCAAAACGAGTTGAAACCGTAAACTCGAGACAAATCATTGAGCAAAATTTATTCGGTAAAGCAGTAGCCGAAAGTAAAAATGATACAAAAAAACAGAATAAAGTTATTAACAATGCCCCTGAAACTCGCCTCAGTATAAATCTGACTGGCATTGTTGCGGTAAGTCAAAATGATCAAGCTGGTCTTGCAATAATTGAATCACAGGGTAAACAAGAAACTTATGTGGTTGATGATGCTGTTCAAGGCACTCGCGCAAAGCTAGCTCAGGTATTACCTGACCGTGTCATTTTAGATGTTAATGGCCGTTTCGAGACTCTAATGCTAGATGGACTCGACTTCACTAAAACAGTGTCTATGCCAGTATTGGCAGAGCGTGAAGAGCCAGCTTTAATGGATGGTCCTCAGCTTGATGAAATTGAACAAATTAACGCGACAGAAGATGAAGAGGTAAAAGACGCTCTTATCGAGACCCGCGAAGAAGTATTAGACGATCCAGGGAAATTATTTGACTACATTCGTGTTTCTCAAGCGATGGTAGACGGTGAATTGGTGGGCTACCGCTTGAGCCCAGGAAAAGACCCTGCGCTATTTAAGCAAATGGGATTAATGAATAATGATTTAGCTATTGCAATAAATGGCTATCAATTAAACGATTTAAAACAGGCAATGTCAGCAATTAACGAATTACGAAATAGTACTGACGCCAGCATCACTATCGAACGCGATGGTGAGCAAATTGATGTGCAATTTAGCCTGCAATAACTAGCTTTGGAGTTTTTATAGAATGGTTCACGCGCTACACCTCAGAAAAATTAAGAAAGGGTTAGCAAAATATGCAGCGCTTTTTTTATTAACAGGATTATCGCTTTCAGTTTCTGCTGTTGAATATGCAGCAAACTTTAAGGGAACAGATATTAATGAATTCATTAATATCGTGGGTAAAAACCTAAATAAAACGGTGATTATTGACCCTAGTGTGCGCGGTAAAGTGAATGTGCGCAGCTACGAATTAATGGATGAAAAACTCTATTATCAGTTCTTCTTAAATGTACTCGAAGTATACGGTTATTCAGTTGTAGAAATGGATAACGGTATTATCAAGATTGAGAAAAGCTCAGACGCAAAAAAATCAAACGTCCCTTTGATCACTGAAGATAATCAAGCCAGTGGCGATATGATGGTGACGCGTGTCGTTAGAGTGAAGAATGTTAGTGTACAAGAATTAGGCCCACTCATTCGTCAGTTTAATGACCAAAAAGATGGTGGCCATGTTGCTAACTTCAATGCTGCAAACGTGATGATGTTGACAGGCCATGCTGCATCGGTGAACCGCTTAGTCGAAATTATACGCTCAGTTGACCAAGCGGGTGATAAACGCGTTGATATCGTAAAACTTAAATTTGCTACCGCAGACGATGTAGTGTCTGTCGTTGATAATATTTACAAAGATGGTGGCAAAGGCAGCATTCCAGAGTTTTTGATCCCTAAAGTTGTTGCTGATGGACGTACTAACAGTGTGATTGTCAGCGGTGAAGCACAAGCACGAACTCGTGCTGTTGATCTTATCAGTCGCTTAGATGGAGAGCTTGAAAACCAAGGTAATACCAAGGTTATCTATTTAAACTACGCAAAAGCTGAAGATCTTGTAAAAGTATTACAGGGTGTGAGTAAAACGCTAGCAGAAGATGCGCAAGGTGGTGCAACTAAGACTCGTACGCGCAACCAAAACGAAACAAGTATTGAAGCGCACCCAGATTCTAACTCGCTGGTTATTACTGCCCAGCCAGATACCATGCGCTCACTTGAACAAGTAATAGACCGTCTTGATGTACGCCGAGCGCAGGTACTTGTCGAGGCTATTATCGTTGAAGTGTTAGAAGCTGATGGAATCAATTTAGGCTTGCAGTGGATTTCAGAGCAAGGCGGGATGATGCAGTTCAACAATGGCACAACAGTGCCTGTTGGTTCGTTAGCTGTTGCAGCTGAGCAAGCACGTGATAAAACGGTACAAAAAACGATTACAGGCAGTGAGACTGGTAATACAACGCCATATGAAGAAACTGTAGAAGGTGATTTAGGTCCTTTAGGGCAATTGCTTGGTGGTATTAACGGACTCGCAATGGGTATCGTGAAAAATGACTGGGGTGCAATTATTCAAGCAGTATCTACAGATACTAACTCAAACATTCTTGCCACACCGTCTGTTACGACCATGGATAACGAAGAAGCGTCGATGATTGTTGGTCAAGAAGTACCTATTATCACAGGTTCACAAACAGGCTCAAATAACGCAAATCCATTCCAAACAGTTGAACGTCAAGAAGTGGGTGTAAAACTTAAAGTAACACCGCAAATTAATGACGGCTCTGCAGTACAGCTAACAATTGAACAAGAAGTATCAAGTGTTAGTGGCGCTACAGCAGTTGATATTTCAGTTAATAAGCGTGCTATTAAAACCACCGTTATGGCTGACGATGGTGGCATGGTTGTGCTAGGTGGCTTGATTGATGAAGATGTGCAGGAAAGTGTATCTAAAGTGCCATTATTAGGAGATATCCCTGTACTTGGTCATTTATTCCGTTCAACAAGTACAAATAAGCGCAAGCGTAACTTGATTGTATTTATTCGTCCTACCATTGTGCGCGATGGCATTAGCATGAATAAACTGAGCCACTCGAAATATAACTTTATCCGTGGCGAACAACATAAACAAAAAGAAGATGGTATTGATTTAATGCCGTTGACGGATGCACCAATCCTTCCTGAATGGAATGACGCTTTGGTATTACCGCCAACTTACGAAGAGTACCTAAAACAACAAAACGCGAATGAGCGCAACGATGACTAATGCAATTACCGAGATTAATGACGAGTTAGTCCATGACACGACAACTACTCATGATGAGCTTTTAACAAGTGATGATCTTGTTAGCTTGCCAACGAAGCGGTTGCCGTTCTCGTATGCACGTCGCACAGGCGTATTGCTAAGCAAAAATCAAGATAACTGGACTGTGTTTTATCGCGGTGAGTTAAACCTAGATGGACTGCTTGAAGTACGTCGTATTGCTGGTCATGGTTTTTCGTTAGAGCAATTACCAGATGATAAATTTGAGCTATTGCTAGAGGCTTCGTACCAGCGTGATAGTTCTGAAACGCAACAGATGATGGAAGATATTGGTAACGAGGTTGATTTATTCTCGTTGGCCGATGAATTACCGCAAACTGAAGATCTTTTGGCTGGTGATGACGATGCACCAATCATCAAGCTGATCAACGCGATGCTGAGCGAAGCAATTAAAGAAGGTGCCTCGGATATTCATATCGAAACCTTTGAGCAAGAACTTGTTATTCGCTTTAGGGTTGATGGCGTTTTAAAAGAAGTATTAAAACCTAATCGTAAACTCGCTTCATTGTTAGTGTCGCGAATTAAGGTTATGGCAAAACTCGATATCGCAGAGAAACGTATCCCGCAGGATGGTCGAATTAGTTTACGTATTGCTGGTCGTGCTGTTGATGTGCGTGTATCAACGATGCCATCAAGCTTTGGTGAGCGTGTCGTGCTGCGTCTACTTGATAAAAATAATGCGCGCTTGAATCTTGAAGATTTAGGGATGACTGAGCGTAATCGAGAGCTATTTGCTGATTTAATTAGTAAGCCGCACGGTATTATCTTAGTAACCGGTCCAACGGGTTCTGGTAAAAGTACCACCTTGTATGCGGGTATGAGTCAAATTAACTCACGCGATCGCAACATTCTTACGGTTGAAGATCCAATCGAGTACGAGATCCCAGGTATTGGGCAAACTCAGGTAAATACCAAAGTAGATATGACCTTTGCACGCGGTCTGCGCGCCATCCTTCGTCAAGACCCTGACGTAGTAATGGTTGGTGAGATCCGTGACCTTGAAACAGCACAAATAGGTGTTCAAGCGTCATTAACTGGTCACTTAGTAATGTCGACTCTGCACACTAATACGGCAGCCGGTGCAATCACACGTATGGAAGACATGGGTGTTGAGCCTTTCTTACTTTCATCGTCGTTATTAGGTGTATTGTCGCAACGCCTAGTGCGTACTTTATGTAATACTTGTAAAGAAGGTCACATTGCCGATGAACGTGAGTGTCAGCTACTGGGTGTAAACCCTGCTGAGCCACCAACAATTTACCGAGCTGTGGGTTGTGAAGAGTGTAACTTTAACGGTTATCGCGGTCGTACAGGTATTCATGAATTATTAGTTGTTGATGAAACAATTCGTGAAATGATCCACAGTGGTAAAGGTGAGCAAAGCGTTGAGAAATACATCCGCAAGCATAGCCCAAGTATTCGTCAGGATGGCTGTAGCCGTGTATTAGCTGGCCGTACAACCTTAGAAGAAGTCTTACGTGTAACACGTGAGGAAGGTTAACTATGGCAGCGTTTGAGTACCGAGCCTTAGATGGTAAAGGTAAAGAGAAAAAAGGCATTCTTGAGGCCGATACGGTAAAACAAATTCGCCAAACTTTGCGTGATCAAGGCCTAATGCCTTTAGAGGTTGTTGCTGCGGCAGAAGGCGAAAAACAAGTGAAAGGGGCTAAAAAGTCTCTCTTTAGTGGTTTTTTTAAGCCAAAGATCTCCACCTCAGATTTAGCTTTAATTACCCGTCAGCTTGCCACCTTGATTCAATCGGCTTTACCTGTGGAAGGGGCTGTAATGGCGGTCGCAGAGCAATGTGAGAAGCCACGCTTAAAGCGCATGTTGATGGCCGTACGCTCAAAAGTAGTTGAAGGCTATACGCTTGCCGATGGCATGAGTGAGTTTCCGCATGTGTTTGATGATTTATATCGCGCAATGGTGGCAGCGGGTGAAAAGTCAGGTCACTTAGATCAAGTTCTTAATCGTTTAGCTGATTACACGGAACAACGACAGCATATGCGTAGTCAAATAACACAAGCGATGGTGTATCCGACTATCCTTGTTGTATTTGCAATTGCTATCGTATCTGTGTTGCTCGGTACTGTAGTGCCTAAGATTTTAAAGACATTTGAAAAGTCTAAGCAAGTTTTACCTTGGACTACAGAATGGGTTATGGCGGCCAGTAACTTTGTACAAAATTACTGGTTTATTAGCTTGGTGGTCATAACTGCCATAGCGGTAGGCATAAAGCAGGCGCTGAAACGACCGCATATTCGCTATTGGCTTGATGAAAAAGTGTTGTATTTACCGGGTATTGGTAAAGTAGCCAGAGGTGTTAATACTGCCCGCTTTGCACGAACATTAAGTATTTTATCATCTAGTTCGGTGCCCTTACTTGAAGGAATGCGTATTTCAGGTGGGGTATTAGTGAACGAAAAAATGAAAAAATCGGTGCAAGATGCAGCAACGCGTGTCAGTGAGGGTGCCAGCCTTCGTGCTGCACTTCAGCAAACGAAGCTGTTTCCACCGATGATGCTACATATGATTGCCAGTGGTGAAAAATCAGGTGAATTGGAACAAATGCTAGAACGCGCGGCAAACAACCAAGATCGCGAGTTTGAAAGCATGGTTAATGTATCGTTAAAGCTCTTAGAGCCTGCGATGATAGCTTCAATGGCTGTTATTGTTTTGTTTATTGTAATGGCGATACTGCAACCAATTATGGCAATGAATAAAGCTGTAGGTCTTTAAATCAGGGAACGGTAGAGTAGCAGTTATTACTGTCGCTCTATAATAATTTATTGAAGTAAGTTAGAGGTATTTTTTGTGAACAAACAGTCAGGTTTCTCATTATTAGAAGTCATGGTGGTACTGGTTATCATCGGTATGATTATGTCAATTGTGGCACCAAATATTATGGGGCAGCAAGAAGAAGCAGCAATCGACAAAGCACATCTAGATATTCAACAAATCGAAGATGCGTTAAGTCTCTATAAGCTTAAGAACAAAACGTATCCTACGACAGAGCAGGGGCTTGAAGCACTTGTTACTAAAACGAGTATTGAGCCTATTCCTAAGCGTTTTCCTGATGGTGGGTTTCTTGAAAAGCTACCAGAGGATCCATGGGGTAATCCATACCAGCTAATCAGCCCAGGAGAAATCGGTAAAGTTGATATTTTCTCGATGGGTCCGGATGGTGAAGCCGGCACTGATGATGATATCGGTAACTGGGATGAAGAAAAGCAATAATGTATATGCTTAGCCATTTGCTCAATGTTATTACTGAACAAGGCTTACTGTTATGGTAAGCCTTGGTCGTTTGCATTTGGCTTCTCGGGCAGGCAGTGCCAAAGGGTTTAGCCTCATCGAAATTTTAATGGTGCTTGTGGTAATTGGCTTTGTTACCAAAATGGTCGCTTATAGTTTCGATGGGGGGGCAGAGGAAGAACTCGAAAAACAAGCGCTCAAAATACATACCGCGATTAATATGGCATCTGAGTTCGCCATTTTGAACCAAGTTGAGCTCGGTTTTCATCTTGATAAAGAAACACTTGAATTTTTGGTTTTTGATGGTGAAAAATGGATAACCTTTGACCGTGAAAAACTATTTGCACCAATTAAAGTCGATGAACGGTTTAAGCTAACACTAAATCTTGATGATTTAGCATGGGCTGAACAAAACTTACTTGAGCAGTCTAACTGGCGCGAGTTAATGAGTGGCGGTGATGAAGATAGTTTACTTGAGTTGCAAAAGCTGAAAATACCGCAAGTGCTTATACTCTCTTCTGGCGAGGTGAGTGCGTTTCAATTGGTTTATGAGCTTAAAGATGAGCGTGAGCCGCAATACTTTATTGAAGGCGAATTCATGGCCCCTGTTAAGCTTCGTAGGGAACCAGAATAATGATTAAATCAACAGGTTTCACGTTATTAGAAGTAATGGTTGCACTCGCTATTTGCGCAATGGCGGGCATTGCCGCTATGCAGGCGACTGGTGAGCACATTAATCATCTTTCGTCGATAGAAGAGCAAACATATGCATCATGGGTTGCTGAAAATGTCATGGTTGAGCAACGTGCCAAAGGTGAAAAATGGGCAGGGAAGAACGGCACAAAAGGGACGCAGACACTTGCAGGTTTTGACTGGTATTGGCGACAAGATGTCGCGCCAACTGCTGACAAAAGCTTTGTTAAAGTGACTATTAATGTATTTGCAGATGAAAAGTTAGAATACCCAGTTTATGAGCTTTCTACTTATTTAAATAAAGGTGATAAGTAGTGAAGCAACGCGGTTTTACTTTGCTTGAAGTGATTATTGCCATGGGCATTTTAGCTTTCGTGGTGCTCTCAACACATCAAATTTTAGACTCGACGACCAAAGCCAAAGATGCCTCAGATGAAACCATTGCTGAACTTAACGGTTTACAAACATTGTTTCGGCTGATGGACCAAGATTTTAGTCAGATGACTAAGCGCCAAGTGCGCAATGAAGCCGGTGATTTTCAAGATACGTACATTTTAGCAGGGCGCTACGTATTAGACAGCCAATACGATGGCATTGGCTTTGTACGAGATGGCTGGGTTAACCCAATAAACTTACTGCCACGCTCTGAATTACAAGCTGTTGGTTATCGCGTTATTGATGATAACTTAGAACGTGTTTACCGCGTTTATGTTGATCAATTAGATAATATTGAACCACGCTCTCAAGTGATTCTAGAAGATATTGAAGAACTTAAGTTTGAGTTTTTAGATGATAAAGATGAGTGGCAAGAGCAATGGCAAATAAAAGCACTTCCTAAAGCGGTTGCCGTCACCATTAAAAAAATTGAGCAAGAGCCAATTCGTCGCGTATTTTTAGTGCCAGGTGAAGGTAAAGTTACGACCTCAACACAAGGAGCGAATAGTCAGCCATGATTAGTTTTAAACGCTCTCAAGGTGCTGCACTCGTGATTGTGTTATTTATTGTAGCGCTTGCTGCTATGTTAGCTGTCGAAATGAGTGCTAATTTAATGGTGCAGGTACAGCGCAGCAGCAATATTCAAAATCATCAGCAAGCAAAGTGGTATGCGTTTGCCGCTGAAGAATTAGCAATTAAAGCGCTAAAACAAGCTAAAGAAGATGATCCAGATAAAACACATTTAGGGCAAGTGTGGGCACAACAAGGAGGGGTTCCTTATCCAGTTGATCATGGCATGTTAACTGGGACAATCACAGATTTACAGGCGTGCCTAAATTTGAATGCATTGCATGCTGAACCTGACCTAGAAAAAGATCCTAATAACAAAACAAATCCAGCACATAAAGCGCTCTTAGCACTATTAGAGAATATAGAGGATTTACCCTCTGATGAGTCAGAAGAAGCCATGGCTGATAGTGTTTATGATTGGCTAGATGCTGATAGCATTACCTATCGCTCAGGTGCCGAAGAAGACGAATACTTATCGCGAGATTATCCTTATATGACAGCTAACAGTTATTTCGCTTCTCCATCTGAACTGCGTTTAATAAAAGGTTTTAACCCACTAGTGATGGAAAAAATACTACCATTCGTGTGTGTGATCCCAGGTAGTGAACTCATGGCTATTAATGTAAATACGCTACCGACAGAAAGTGCGATTATTTTAAGCTCACTCATTGAGGGGCTTAGTCTTTCTGGCGCAGAAACCGTTTTATCATCACGCCCTGAAAAAGGCTTTGATGATTTAGAAGCATTTTTTGAAGAGGTAAATCAACAGGGCGCACAGAATGTGAAAGCAGTTGAAGGCCTGTTCACCATCAACAGTGAATACTTTAAACTACAAACGCAGGCTGAATTTGCAGAGCTGCGTTTTTCGATGACCACCTTACTCCATGCCAATAATGGTAAAGTAACGATACTGGCGCGAAAATTTGGAGGCGTACAGTGACAGAAATATTGTTGATCCGTACGGGTCATACATTAACAGACAGCCTTAACTGGCTTATTTACTCACCAACAGAAGAAGAAATAATTGCTAGTGGCGATATTGCCAACGCGGCACATCTTGGTGAACTAACAGAAAAAGCACAATCACGTGAGGTCGTTGTTCTATTGCCAAGCGACCAAGTGCAATTAAAAACAGTAGCACTGCCAACTAAGTGGAGTCGTAAGCTAGAGCAAGCACTTCCTTACATGCTAGAAGAAGAAATAGCTTGCGATGTCGACGATTTATTTATCGCAATCGCTGAGCCAACAACTATCGAAGAAAAGCATGCAATTAATATTGCGATGACTGACCGAGAGTGGTTTGAGCAATGGTTAGCTCAATTTAGTGAGCACGCTATTGAAGTATTTAAAGTACTTCCTGACGCATTATTGTTGCCACGCGTTGAGGATCATACTCAGCTTCGCGCTGTAGAGTTAAATGGTCAGTGGTTATGTAAGCTTGGTGATTGGCATATAGCAGCTGTAGAAAAGAGTTGGTTGCACGGTTATTTAACCGCTATAGGTAATCCTAGTGTTGCTCATTTTAGCCCGGCAACTGACTTTCCAGACACGGTCACACTGACAGCCAAAACAGAGCAGTATGATTTGCCTTTAGCCTTGTTTGCAAAGCAATTACCTGAAGTAAGTTTTAACTTACGTCAAGGTATTTACCAGCTAAAGAAAAAATCTGCTATTTGGTGGGGCTATTGGAAAAAAGCGGCGATTGCTGCTGGCATCGCTTTAGTGTGTAGTGTTGGTGTTAAGTCTCTCGAACTTTATAAACTTAACAGCCAACTAGAAGCAACCAAAGCAGAAGTCGTCTCAAATTATCAACGTGCTTTTCCTAATAAAAAGGTACGTCCGCAATTAATTCGAAGTCAAATTCGTAACGAGCTGGCACTTATTGAGGGCGGAAATAGTGCAGGTTTCTTAGACTTAACTAATGATCTGGTTGCAATCTTTGCAGAAGTGAAAGATTTTACCCCAGAGACACTCCGTTATGATCATGGCCGCAATGAATTACGTATTCGTGCGCGAGGCAAAGATTTCCAATCATTTGGCAAGGTGAAAGCTATCTTAGAACAACGTGGTTTAACGGTTGATCAAGGTTCCTTGAATAATGATGGCGATTATGTCGTTGGTGAAATTAAGTTGCGAGGTGCTGCATGAAAGACCAATTAATTAATTATTGGCGTTCATTAAAAGAACAAGAGCAGCAACTTGTCATGGTTGCTGGCGTTGTGTTTGTGATTTTTGTGCTAGTAATGGGTGTGTTCAGGCCTCTCAATACAGCAATAGAAAAAGCTGAACAAGACAATATTAAGCAGCAAGAACTACTTGCTTGGGTAGATGACAGTATCGTCAAGCTTAAAGCCAGTGGTAGCGCGCGAGTCACCAATAACCGTAATTTAAGTCAAATTGTCAACAGTACTCGTAACCGTTATCAGATCACGATTAGCAAAATGCAACCAAATGATAATTCATTACGCTTAACAATTGATTCTGTTGAATTTAATAAACTTGTTGAGTGGCTTGATGAGCTGGTCAATTCGCAAGGGGTTCTCATCGAAAATTTAGATTTAAGTAAAGATGACAAGCCGGGCTTTGTGCGTGTAAGTCGTTTGGTACTAGAGAAGTAAGCGATGAAAAAAATTATTTTATTAATCACTGTATTTGTGATGTGTTTTTTGGTGTTTACGCTTATTAAAACACCCGCCAGTGTTGCACTCGATTTAGCGGCACCTCATTTACCAAAACAATTGCAGTTGGGTAAAGCCAGTGGCTCACTGTGGGACGGCCGTGTAATGCAAGTGCGTTTTGATGGTGAACAATTAAATAATGTTCGTTGGCAATTATCGGGCTGGTCTCTATTTACAGGTAAGTTAGTAGGTACTGTTCGCTTTGGAGACCCACGTGATAAGGCTGATATTTCTGGCCGCGCAGACTTTTCATATGGGCTATTTAATCAGTCAGTCACCGTTAAAAATACCACCTTACGTTTAACTGTTGAGCGTGCGATGGAGCGCCTAAAGCTGCCATTACCCATTAATGCTCAAGGACGTGTGATTGTTGACCTAGATGAATACAGTTCTGGTCAGCCTTACTGTGACAGCTTAGCAGGTGAAATTGCCAGTCCTAATATTGATGTGCAAGGGATGAATGGCTGGTTCAGTATTGGTCCGTTAAGTGGTCGCTTAAGTTGTAAATCAGGTGATATTGCAGTACTGGTTGATCCTGATAATCGTTTAGGGCTTGAAGCTGATGCAACATTAAAAGCGAATTTAGATTTTAAAGTTGCAGGTTATATTAAACCAGAGGCAAGCTTACCAAAAGAAGTGCATGATGCTGCAAAGTTTCTTGGTCGTGCAGATAATGAAGGTCGATATCCGCTTAACTTTTAAACTGGACTAATAGAACAATATGCAATTACCTGAGTTTTCAAAGCAGCAAAGTGATTTACTGAGTCAATTTTTGGCACAGCAACAAAATGCTCTTTCATTAGCGCAAACCCAAGGCTATTTGTTTGCAGTAATTTGCGCACCAGAGCCGCTTGATGTTCATCAGTGGTTAGAAGAAATTGCGCCAGGCTGTGATGGGCAAATGGATGAGCAAGTATTGTTTGCTTTTATGGCCTTGTATCAAAAAATTAGTGAACAAGTATTTGAAACCGGCTTTTCATTACCTGTGAGCTTGAAATTTAGCTCACAAGGACAGGACTATTTAGATATTCAAGAATGCCAGCATTGGAGCCAAGGCTTCATACACGGAGCACAAGGCTACCTGAATAAGCTATTGGGAGCGCCGCACTTAGCCGATGAGCTCAAAGAAGCATTAACAACCGCCTTACAGAGCTTAGGTTTTTTTGCCATTGAAAGTACTGAAATCGCCGCTATTGCAACCGAAAATGGTTTATCTGAAGGACAGCTTTGCCAGCAGCAATATGAAGTAATGAATGAGTTTGCCACTGGTTTTGCTGAACTAATAGAGGTGGCTGCGGTAAATAGCCAGCTTTATAATGATGAGGGCTGGAATTAACCCAGCTCTAATAGAATATCTGTGCAACCTTTTGCACAGCGCACAACGCCTTTACCTGGTTGATCTGTTTTTAAATCTAAGGTGAGGGCACCTTTACATGTTTCACAGTACAAGGTTTGTCCTTTGCTCAGCTTTTTTAGCATATTGCGTTGCTTTGCAAATGAGTCACTCGTTCTTTTATTAAGCGCTGAAAAATCCACTACTTGTTTAACCTTTCTTCCAATGCATTTGCGACAATACTACACACGCGGTTTAGGCGCTCGCCGTAAAAGTATAAATTAATATCCTTTTCTCGGCAGTAATGCAAATGGAATACTTGCAGCTTTTCATCGGTTGTAAATGTGTCTTCAACATACTCTAGCTCAGAGTTTGATAAATTAAGTTGGGTCTTAATATTACTTTTAGCTAGATTAGCCGCTGGGCTTCGATTTACTTTACTAGCATCAGAAAGCAAACTTATGCCATCGCCTAATAAGCGCTCTCTAGGCTCTTTGATCAAAGGGTGGTCAATCGTGAACAATGCTAAAACAATAAGCACTAAAATAAGAAATTTTTTCATAACACAATCATCTTTGATCTAAGTAAAGGAGGTTTAGTGACAAGTTTAATAAAATGGTTGTTTTAAAAGCAAGCAGATAAGATTAAATAGTTAAAAATAATAGGTGAGATCAAAACCTGAAATTTTTTATAGATTGAGTATAATAGCAACGATAGGTTAGAAGTTTCAGAAATCTTTGAATGTAATGAGATGTATTCTGATTTGCTTAGTTGATTTTGCAAGCCTATAAATGAAAAACATATTTCCTAGTGGCGTTGAGGAATTTTGATGGATAAACAAATTAAAGTTAAAAATATCCCAACGGAAGTAAAAATCCAAAAACCGGAAAATGCTTCCCTTGATGATAGGTTTAATCCACGTAACCGAATTTATGTAAGAGCTGTAACAGGTTTACATCAATTACTAAGGCAGCGAATTGGCTTTGTAGGCATGCTTGCGTTTATGCTTCTTCCTTGGATTAATTTTCACGGCCAACAAGCTGTATTATTTGATTTAGTAGGTCAGAAATTTAATATTTTTGGGTTGACGCTTTGGCCGCAAGATTTGACTATCCTTGCTTTCATTTTAATGCTGGCAGCGTTTGCATTATTCTTAGTGACTACTTTTTATGGACGTGTCTGGTGTGGTTATACCTGTCCACAAACTGTTTGGACTTTTATTTTTATTTGGTTTGAAGAAAAGTTTGAAGGTAGTGCCAACCAACGTAAAAAGCTTGATCAGCGTCCTATGGACTTTGATAAATTTTGGCGTAAAACTGCGAAGCACACCAGCTGGTGGTTATTTTCACTTTATACCGCCTTTACCTTTGTCGGTTACTTCACACCTATTCGCCAGCTACTACCAGATCTGTTTACGCTTGATGCAACAGCGTATTCGTATATTTGTTTAGCGGTATTTGCGGTATGTACTTATGGTAACGCGGGTTGGATGCGTGAAATTATGTGTTTACATATTTGTCCTTATTCACGCTTTCAATCAGCGATGTTCGATAAAGATACCTTCACGGTAAGTTATGATGAAGCGCGCGGTGAAAGCCGTGGCCCACGTTCACGTAAACAAGATCCAAAAGAGCTTGGCTTAGGTGATTGTATTGACTGTAACTTGTGTGTGCAGGTGTGCCCAACAGGTATCGACATTCGTAATGGTTTACAATATGAGTGCATTAACTGTGGTGCGTGTATAGATGCATGTGATGGAGTAATGGATAAAATGAATTATCCACGCGGGCTTATTTCGTACACCACAGAGCGCAATTTAGAAACGCCTGATAATAAAACTCATGCGTTGCGTCCTAAATTAATTGGTTATCTCGTTATTTTAGTAATCTTAACCGGTGCTTTGATCACTAATATTGCGATGCGAAAACCAATGGATTTTGACATTATTCGCGACCGTAATCAGTTATACCGAGTTGACTTTAACGGCTTGGTCGAAAACACCTACACACTAAAAGTGATCAATAAAGCTCAGTACGACCAGACGTTTAATATTAGTGTTGAAGGGTTAGATAACTTTGAATACATAGGTAAGCAAAGTTTTACCGTTTCATCTGGCGAATCGTATAACGTACCTTTATCACTGGTTGTTGATCCCTATGATTTGAAGAAACCGATGACTAAGTTCGAATTTATACTTTCTGTTGATGGTCAGCCTGATGTGCAGATTTCGCAGTCGAGTAACTTCTTTAAAGGACAATAATTCAGTACACTGAGCAGATGAATAAAAAGCGGGGTTTTCCCGCTTTTTTTATATGATGAGACATTATGAGTAAATTTAGTTTTGTTGACCTAACGCCTGATTCAATTTTAGATGCAGTCGAGAGTATAGGTATTTATGCTGAATCAGGTTTATTGGCTTTAAATAGCTACGAAAATCGTGTTTATCAATTTAAAGCAGAAGATGGTCATCGTTATGTCGTTAAGTTCTACCGACCTGAGCGTTGGAGTAAAGAGCAAATTTTAGAAGAGCATGCATTTGCCTTTGAGTTGGCCGATGCAGAGGTGCCTGTTGTTGCACCTGTGCTAAAAGATGGGCAAAGCTTATTTGAACATAATGGTTATTTATTTGCTTTGTTTCCAAGTGTTGGTGGTCGAATTTTTGAAGTTGATAATTTAGATCAACTCGATGTGCTTGGCCGTTTAATCGGACGAATGCACCAAGTAGCAAAAGCTTCTCCTTTTAAACATCGTCCGGTGATCAGTTGCGAAGAATACCTACAGACAGCTAAAGTTCAGTTACAAGCAAGTAACTTGGTGCCCATGTCACTTGAAAACCCTTTTTATACTATTTTAGATTTAGTTATCAAAGAAACCACTGAGCAGTATAAAAATGTTGAAACTATCCGCCTGCACGGCGACTGTCATGCTGGAAATATATTGTGGTCGGGTGATGCATTGATGTTTGTTGATTTAGATGACAGTCGTCAAGGTCCTGCAATTCAAGACTTATGGATGATGCTCAGTGGCGATCGTAACAATCAACTGTTACAGTTAGACACCTTAGTGGCTGCTTATGAAGAATTTTGTGACTTTGATCACAGCCAATTAAAGTTAATTGAGCCACTCAGAGCGATGCGCATGGTTCATTATATGGGCTGGCTTGCAAAAAGATGGGATGATCCGGCATTTCCTCGGAACTTTTCTTGGTTTGCTGAAGACAAATACTGGGAACAGCAAATATTAGCCCTAAAAGAACAACTTGCAGCGTTACAAGAAGCGCCGTTAAAATTATTACCATAAATTTTAAATTTAATTAGAGACGAGAAAACAATGTTCAAAAAATTAAAGTTAAGTCTACTTATTTTATGTTTACCATTCGCAGCATTAGCAGCGAATTTTGAAGCGGGAAATCAATACGAAGTATTAAACGTTGAAAAAAGTAAAGCGCCGCAAGTTACAGAGTTTTTCTCATTCTATTGTCCACATTGTTTTCAATTTGAGCCAGTTGCAAAAGCGCTTGCGTCTAAATTGCCAGAAGGCACAGAGTTTGTAAAAAGCCATGTTAACTTTTTAGGTGGTGTTTCAAAGCAAACACAAAGTAACCTAAGTTATGCTTACCTAATTGCTAAACAGCATGGTAAAGGTGAACAAGTTGCTGACCAAATTTTTAATAGCATCCACAAGCAACGTGTACTGCTTCAAGACCTAAAAGATGTTAAAGCATTACTGGCCACTAACGGTATTACAAGTGACGTGTTTGATACTGATATTGCGAGTATGCCAGTGATCAGCGCAGAGAAGGCAATGCGTGACAAGCAACAGCAGTACTCAGAGATGGGCGCATTAACAGGTGTACCTACTTTTATCGTTAATGATAAATATAAAATTAATTTAAATACCATCAAGAGCCAACAGATGCTTGATGAGTTAGTCGCATTTTTATTAAAACAATAATGTTGGAGTGATGAAGTAATGATCAAGTTAGTAAAGGCTGCATTTATGGCTATGACGCTAGGTTTAGCGGCTAATGCAACGGCAGCGCAATACGAAGAAGGGAAGCATTATGAAACAATTGATGCACGCGCTTCTAAAAAGCCAGAAGTAAAAGAGTTCTTTTCATTTTATTGCCCGCATTGTAATAACTTCGAGCCAGTAGTAAAAGAGCTTAAAACGCTTCTGAAAGAAGGTGTTAAGTTCAAAAAGAGTCATGTGAACTTTTCCGGCCCTCGTGATCCAGAAATTCAAACTATCTTAGCGCAGGCTTATGCAACAGCGAATGTATTACCACAGAAAGATGCATTAGTCGCGGCTGTGTTTAATCATATTCATGGTAAGCGTGCACGCATTAATGAATTAGCTGATATGAAAGACATCTTCGTTTCACAAGGTGTAACAGCAGAAGACTTTGATAAGTACTACAACAGTTTTTCTGTACGCACGATGGCGTCTAAAATGGCACGTGATCAAGAGTACTATCAACAAAAAGGTGCTTTAAAAGGCGTTCCAACCTTTATTGTTAACGGTAAATACCGTTTAATCTTAGGTGCAGACTCAGGTATTAGCGATGCTAAAAGCATGGCTGGTTTAATTAATTACCTAGCAGATAAGTAAGCTTAGCTTAATTAAAATAAAAGCTCCGTTCGCGGAGCTTTTTTGTTGGTACAGCACATGCAAAAATTATTAGTTTCAAGTTGTTTATTAGGAAACCCTGTTCGTTATGATGGGCAATCGCAAAATTTACTTCATCCAGGCTTAGAAACACTCAAACAGCAGGGAAGGCTCATCGCATTCTGTCCTGAAGTAGCTGGTGGGCTGCCCACGCCAAGACCGCCTGCAGAAATAAAAGCAGGAAGAGTACTTACCAAAGATTCGCAGGATGTAACTGTACAATTTGCTTACGGCGCAGAACAAGCACTTAAGCTTTGTCAAAAGCAGGGCATTCGTTATGCATTATTAAAAGAATCAAGTCCTTCATGCGGTCGCAATACTATTTACGATGGTAGTCATTCTGGAAAGAAAATTTCAGGCATGGGATTAACTGCAAAGCTGTTAATCGACAATAATATAGCAGTATACAGCGAGCAGCAGTTGCCAGCGCTATTTGCTGCGCTGGCAGAGAAATGATTTTATTTGCGTTGCAAAAACACACCTGATTCGATGTGGTGGGTATAAGGGAATTGATCGAAGATCGCAAAACGTTTTACTTCATGGGTTTTACATAGGTGATCAAGGTCACGCTCAAGGGTGTCTGGATTACACGAGATATAAATAATATTGTCGTAGTTAGCAACTAAGTCACACGTTAGCGTGTCCATGCCTGCGCGTGGTGGATCTACTAAGATTGTTTGGCAGTTATAGCTTGTCAGGTCAATGCCATCTAAACGAGAGAAAGTACGCTCGCCTTTCATCGCTTGAGTAAACTCTTCACTCGACATACGAATGATATCTAAGTTCTCAACTTTATTCTGCGCGATATTGTATTGCGCTGAGTAAACCGATGATTTTGAAATCTCTGTGGCTAATACCCGGTCGAATGAACCCGCAAGGGCAATTGAGAAATTACCATTCCCGCAGTATAGCTCTAGTAAGTCATTGCTAAGTGGCTGGCATAGTGCTTGTGCCCACTCTAGCATCTTGATATTCACTTTCGCATTCGGTTGCGTAAAGCTATTTTCGACTTGTTGATAAATTAATTCTTTACCGTTTACATTAAGGCGCTCAATGACGTAATCGTTACCAATCACTTCTTTTTGCTTACGCGCACGGCCAATAAAATCAATTTTAAACTGTGCGCTTAATTTTGTTTTCAGCTCTTTAATTGCTTGTAACCACTGCTCATCTAATTGTTTGTGATATAACAAGCTAACGAGGATTTCACCACTTAGGCTAGAAAGGTAATCAATTTGAAATAACTTACGGCGCAGAATTTCGCTGCCCTTTAAGTTTTCGATCATGGCTTGCATCACTTCACCGACTAAAGGTGCTGCAGGGTCAAACTCATCAACACGAATTTTCTCTTTGGTTTGCTGATCAAACATGATGTGAAATAAGTCTTCACCCTCATGCCATACACGAAACTCTGCACGTTGGCGGTAATGAATAGGATCAGAGCCAAACACCTCTAATTTTTCGACTCCAAAACGTCGAAACTGGTTAGTGATGCGCTGCTCTTTCTCACTCAATTGTGCATCGTATTGAGTTGTATCAATTTTTATAACCGCCATGGCTGATTACCTTTTATCTCTTAGCTTTATAACGGCGCTATTGTAGGGAGCGCTGAGGATTTGTCTAGTTTTGTTATTTATTTTAGTGTCGTTTTTTTATACAAAAAACTTAAGTTATGTGGTTTTTGGCCGATAATGAGATAACCATAACATGGAGTCGGATCATGAAAATTGGCAATCTAGGCTATATACCTAATACAAATGTGAATAAATACAATGGCAAACAGGCACTGCAGCAGCCTGCCATTCAAAATCGTCAAGACAGTTATCAGCAACGCGGGCGAGAGCTGGCAGCAAAAGTTCTTGATGATAAACTAGCTGCAGCTCTTGGCTTACCTAAAGCTGAAGAGAAAAAAGATAAACCGCTATTTGATTTTGAAGAGATCGTTAAAAACGTACTCGACTTTGTTGGTGGTGCACTTCGCAAAGCAAAAGCCGATGGTGCTGATGATGAAAAACTCAAAGGCATGCTAGGTGATGCACGCAAAGGTGTGCAAATGGGTATCGACGATGCGTATGATGAGCTCAAAGAGTCAGGCATTCTTAATGATGATATAAAAGAAGGCATCGAAAAATCTAAAGAAGGCATCTATAAAGGTATAGATGAGCTAGAAGATGATTTATTCAACCCTAAACCGAACGCAGTTTCAGTAAGCCAAGCTCAATACCTTAGTTTAAGTAATAACGCAGAATACACTTTTACAACGGCTGAAGGTGATGAAGTAAGTATTAGCTTTGCAGATGCCTATGAAAGTAAATCGGCAAGTAGCTACAGTAAAAATGGCGATAACGAAGCGTTTGTTAGTGAATCTTCGCAATCACGCGACTTGTCATTTTCGATGACAGTCAATGGTGATTTAAATGAGCAAGAGCAACAAGCTATCAATGAATTGATGGAAGACTTGCAAAGTGTCAGTGAGACATTCTTCTCTGGTTCATTAGAAGAAGCCTTTGAACAAGCGAAAGAGTTGAACTTAGGTAATGAACAACTCGTTGGCTTTACGATGGATCTGAAGCAAACCAAAACAGTGGCTGCGATAAAAGGCTATGAAGAATATAAACCAGCTCCTGAAAAAGAAGTCGCCGAGAAAATAGCGCCGTTTAATGACGACCTAAAACAGGCATTTAATAAAGCCGGCGACATAGGTTTGCAAAATGAACTAGCTGGTATCTTACAATGGTTGAATCAAGACAAAGAGGAAGTCAGTAAGTTAGTTGATTATACCAAAGCAATGTTCGAGCAAATGAACAAGTTGCGTTCAGCTTCTGAGCAAGACTCATAACCGCAACTTTCTTTTTCTAAAACTGCATGGCAAACTGCTGGCCTTTGATGATCCGAGGTAAGCAGTTTGTCAGTCCATATTATGGTGTTTGATTCAGGTATAGGTGGAACCACTGTACTTGAACAGATCCAAGCATTGATCCCAAATGCTGATTATAGCTATTTCATGGATAATGCATTATTACCTTATGGTTCTCAAAGCCAACAAACCATTATTGACCGCTTACTTGCTTTACTTTGCTTTATAGAAAGTAGAGCGCTGCAGGTAGATATACTAGTAATAGCCTGTAACACCGCTTCAACATCAGCCTTAGAGGCAATTCGACCTTATACTAATATAGAAGTTGTTGGTGTAGTGCCAGCGATCAAGCCTGCGTGCGCTATAAGTAAAAGTAAACATATCGGGTTATTGGCAACCCCATCAACAAACAAGAGCCGCTATACTGCAAACTTAATTAGTACTCATAGCCAAGGCACTCGAGTCAGCTTATATGGTTCAACGACGCTTGTGGAAATTGCAGAAGCACTATTTCATACGCAGATACTTAATGAAGCAAAGCTTGCAAAAGTATTGAGTGATTTAGCGATAGCAGAAGAGATAGATGTGTTGGTACTTGGCTGTACGCACTTTCCATTACTTGCCAGCGCGATTAGTAATTACTACAAACAACGGATTATACTTATTGATTCAGGCAAAGCGATTGCTAAGCGGGTTGAGAGTTTAATCTCTTTACGTGGCTTTACCTTTACAACAGGTAAAAAAAAGCCGCTGCACTATTATGCAACGGCTCCTATTTGTCATTCGCAATTAAGTGTAGAACTCATTACGCTGACTGATCAGATCCCTCGCGGAAACCATTAGCCTCGTTCTCTTGTTTTTGTTTTGCTTCACGTACTTTTAAAGTACGTTGCTGGAACTCACTATCATTTAATTGATTAATTGCATTATCTGCATCCACTTCAGCCATTTCAACAAAACCAAAGCCACGGCGTTTACCTGTGTTTTTATCTTTTAATAAACGTACGTTGAACACTTTGCCTTGTTCTTCAAATAAAGCACGAACAACACCTTCATTTGCACGATAAGGTAGGTTGCCAACATAAAGTGTTTTTGTTTTTACTTCGGCCTCCTCACTTGACGTTGATGAAAGAGCTGCGATAACTAAAGCACCAATTAATAAGCCTGCACCAAATAGCAATGCTGGGTCTAACGCCAAGCTCGCGAATGCAAACTTAACAACAACAAACCCTAATACAGCAAGAATAACGGAGAAAAGAAAAGATTTTTGATCGGGTAATTTCATTTTGATCTACCAATAAACAAGAAATAAACATTAATTTAACATTGTGAACTTGCTATCTTAACGAGTTAAATGAACATAGCAATGAAATTTGCATTAAATTATGAATATTGCCTTAAAAAACAGCCATAATCGCAACCTGTTTTGCTATTTTCGGTAAATTTAGTTTACTTTTTGAGCGAACAGTAAAAAGATCAAAAAAAAGTGTTGATCTGTTTTTAGATCTCCCTATAATGCGACCCCACTGACACGGCGGACAGCAACGAAAGACGCTGAACAACGTAGCAGAGAGTTAAGTGAAACTTCGGTTTCAAATTATCGAAAGAAAGTTTGAAATTAAGTATTGACTCGAAAAATTAAGGATGTATTATACGCATCCCTAGCGACAACGTCGCAACGTTCTTTAACAATATAAAGCAATCATCTGTGTGGGCACTCGTACAGAT